>DOIS01000119.1 GCA_003511785.1 Paracoccaceae bacterium | reverse complement strand
ACCTGGAATGGGTTCGAGCGCGATTTGGGCCGGACCGAGCGTGACGAGGAGTTCGACCGGTCTGCCTTCATGGAGTTGCTGGCGCGCTATTTCGCGACCCGGCAGCTTGCCGCCGACTGGGAGGCGCTGCGAGAGGCCGAGGACGAGCTGCTGATAAACTCGCTGTCCATGCTCCTGGATTTCGATCCCGAAGAGAAACAGGCCCTGCTCGAAGCGCCCTCGCTCACCACCCGGCGCGAAACGCTGATAACCCTGATCGAGTTCGCCCTGCGCGGGGGACAGGACGAGGAGACCCTTCAATGACCGATGTCGCGGCCCCCGCCTTCGACCGCCGGATGCTCGAGGCGCTGATCTGCCCGCAGACCCATCAGACGCTGCGCTATGACGCCGAGCGGCAGGAATTGATCTCGGAGGGGGCCAATCTGGCCTTTCCGATCCGCAACGGCATTCCCGTCATGCTGATCGACGAGGCGCGCAAGCTGGACTGAGCGCGCCGCTCGTTGGCCCTTGCGGGTCTTTTCGCGAAGAGCGTCAGCGATGAGCGGCTGGCTCAGAGCGCCCGCCCCTGCATCAACTTGGGCAGATCGCCGGTCAGCCCCGCCGCCTCGCGGATGAAGCCGCGGCGCAGGGCAGGCACGGCATTGACCGCGCCGAGGCCCAGGTCACGCCCCAATCGCAGGAGCGGGTTGTCATTCGAGAACAGCCGGTTGAACACGTCCGTGGCCATGGCCAGAGTGGCCGTGTCGAACCGCCGCCACTGCTGGTAACGCTCCAGCACCTGCACCGTGCCCATATCCTCGCCGCGCCGTGCCGCCCCGGTCAGCGTCTCGGCCAGCGCCGCCACGTCGCGCAGCCCGGCGTTCAGCCCCTGTCCGGCGATCGGATGCATCCCGTGCGCCGCGTCGCCGACCAGCGCAAGGCGCTCATCCACGAACCGGTTCGCCACGGTCAGGTTCAGCGGGTAGAGGAACCGTTTCCCCGCCAACTTGATGTCGCCCAGGAAATCGCCGAATCGCGGGCGCAGCGCGGCAAGGTATCCCGCGTCGTCCAGCGCATGGATCGACCGTGCGTTGGCATGTGTCTCGCTCCAGACGATAGAGCTTTGGTTGCCCGGCAATGGCAGGATCGCCAGCGGCCCCGGCGGCATGAAGAACTGGTGCGCGATCCCGTGATGCGGTTTTTCATGGGAGATCGCAGAGACCAGCGCGGTCTGCCCGTAATCCCACCCGGTCCGCTTGATCCCGGCGCGCGCAGCGGTGCCGCTCTGGCGTCCGTCGCAGCCGACCAGAACCTTGCCGCGCAACACGGTGCCGTCGTCCAGCGTGACTGCCGCGCCTTGCGGGCCGGTCTCCTGCGCGGTGACGCGTTTGCCGCTGATCTGCGTGATCCGGTCGTCGGCATCCATCGCGTCGAGAAAGGCACGGCGCAGGAAACGGTCCTCGACCATGTAGCCCATCGGCCCCTCTTCGATCTCGGCATGATCGAAATGCAGCCACAGCGGCGCAGGGCCGCGACGGGCGGCCCCGTCGGTCACCTTGATCTCGAGCATGGGCTGGGTGTGCACGGCCACCCGATCCCAGATGCCGATGGCCGCCAGCAGCCGTTGCGAGGCCAGCGCCAGCGCATAGCCGCGCCCGTCAAAGCCGGCGTTCTTGCGCACCTTCTCGGCCAGCGCGTCGATGACCGTCACCCGGTGACCGGCCTGCGCCATGGCGAGCGCCAGCGCCGGCCCGTTCAGCCCGCCGCCGACGATGAGACTATCCGTATCGCGTTCCATAGGGTGACATATGGGCGAAAGGGGCGGGATTGTCCATGCGCGCCGCTGTCGCTACCGTCCCGGCGAGAAGCGGAGAAGAGGGGCGACATGACGGACTGGCTGACCATGACGGCGGGCGATCTCGGGCGCGGGATCGGGGCGGGCGAGATCGACCCGGTTGCGCTGACCCGGACCTATCTCGATGCCATCGACGCCCATCCCTTGCGCGACAAGATCTATGTCACCGTCACGGAAGGCCGCGCCATGGCCGAGGCCCGCGCGGCCCAGGCTCGGGCGCAGGCCGGCCGCCGTCTCTCGCCACTGGACGGCGTTCCGATCAGCTGGAAAGACCTGTTCGACAGCGCGGGCACCCTGACCGGGGCGGGCTCTGCCCTCTTGCGCGACCGCGTGCCGGCGCGCGACGCGCAGGTGCTACGCACGGCCACGGCCTTGGGCACCGTTTGCCTCGGCAAGACGCATATGAGCGAGCTTGCCTTCTCCGGGCTCGGGCTGAACCCGATGACGGCCACCCCGCCCTGCGTGAACGACGCCGATGCCGTGCCGGGCGGGTCGTCTTCGGGCGCGGCGGCCTCGGTGGCGTTCGGGCTCGCCGCCTGCGCGATTGGCTCGGATACCGGTGGGTCGGTTCGCATCCCGGCCGCCTGGAACGACCTTGTGGGGCTCAAGACCACGTCGGGAAGGGTCAGCCTCGAGGGCGTGGTGCCTCTGGCGCTGCGCTTCGACACGGTGGGGCCGCTGGCCCGCTCGGTCGAGGATGCGGCGCTGGCTCTAGCCGCGCTGGAAGGCCGCGCGGCGCCCGATCTGGGCGACGCGGCGCTGACGGGGCGGCGCCTGGCGGTGCTGGAGACCTGCGCCTTCGATGACATCCGCGACACGCCGCGTGAGGCGTTCGAGGGCGCGGTCGAGCGGCTGAGAGGCGCTGGTGCCCAGGTCGAGACCCTCGCGGTGCCCGAATTGCAGGAGGCCATGGACCTGAGCGCCGTCCTTTACTGCGTGGAAGCCTACGGTCTGTGGCGCGACGTGATCGAGGCCGACCCCGAGGCGATGTATCCGCCGATCCGCGCCCGGTTCGAGGCGGGGCGCAGCTTCAGCGGGCCGGACTACGTCGCCGCCTGGGCGGCGGTCGAGCGGGTCCGTGCGGTCTGGGCGGAGGCCACCGCGGGCTTCGACGCGGTGCTGTGCCCGACCGCGCCGATCCTGCCGCCCAACCTGCACCGGCTCGAGACCGACGGCGACTATTACGTGACCCAGAACCTGCTGACCTTGCGCAATACCCGCATCGGCAATCTCATGGGGCTGTGCGCGCTCAGCCTGCCCACCGGCGTGCCCTCTTGCGGCATCAGCCTGATGGGCCGCCCGGGGGGTGAACACGCGCTGCTGCGGTTGGGCGCGGCGGCCGAGGCGGCGTTGGCGTGAAAGCCACAAAGGCGCGGCGCCGCAATGGTTTGACTGGACGGAACCGGGAGTGATCTGTAACTTGGGACGAAACGGGACAGTCACGATCCCGGACCCGAGGCAGTAGAAATGAAGTTTCCCGAGCGGTTTTCGAACCTACCGGCTTATGCGTTCCCGCGCCTGCGCGCGCTGCTCGACGGGCATCCGCCCGGCGGCGAAGTCGTGCACATGACCATCGGCGAGCCGAAACACGCCTTTCCGGGATGGGTCACGCAGGTGATCGCCGAACATGCCGAGGGGTTCAACGCCTACCCCGCGAATGACGGCTCCGACGCCTTGCGCGGAGCGGTTTCCGACTGGGCAGCGCGGCGCTATGGCATCAAACTGGACCCGGCGACGCAGGTCATGGCGCTCAACGGCACGCGCGAAGGGCTTTACAACGCCGCAATGGCGCTCTGCCCCGAGGAGAAGCGCGGCCGGCGCCCGGTCGTTCTCACCCCGAACCCATTCTATCAGGTCTACATGATCGCGGCGATTTCCGTGGGCGCCGAGCCGGTCTTCGTGCCCGCCACGGCGCAGACCGGGCATCTGCCGGATTACGCGGGCCTTCCGGCGGATGTGCTGGAGCGAACCGCCATCGCCTATGTCTGCTCTCCCGCCAACCCGCAGGGCGCGGTGGCCGACAGGGCCTATTGGGTCGATCTGATCCGCTTGGCGGAAAAGCATGATTTCCGCATCTTCGCGGACGAGTGCTATTCCGAAATCTACCGCGACACCCCGCCTCCCGGTGCGCTGGAGATTGCCGCCGAGATCGGCGCCGATCCCGAGCGGGTGACGCTGTTCAACTCGCTGTCGAAACGCTCGAACCTGCCCGGGCTGCGCTCGGGCTTCGTGGCCGGCGGCCCGGAGAGCTTGAAGCGCATCAAGCAGTTGCGCGCCTATTCCGGGGCGCCGCTTCCCGGACCGCTCCAGGCCGCAGCGGCCGCCGTCTGGGCGGACGAGGCGCATGTGGACGAGAACCGGGCGCTCTATCAGCGCAAGTACCGCATCGCGGACGAGATCCTGTCGGGCGTGCCCGGCTATGCCCCGCCCGCGGCAGGCTTCTTCCTGTGGCTGCCCGTCGAAGACGGCGAGGCGGCGGCGCTGAAGCTCTGGACCGAGACCGGCGTCCGGGTGCTGCCGGGCGCCTATCTGGCGCAGGAGGCCGGCGGCGAGAATCCGGGCAAGGGCTATATCCGGGTGGCGATGGTCGCCCCCGAGGACGAGATGGCGGACGCGTTGACCCGGCTGCGCGCCTGTCTGTTCGAGTAACAAGGGACCGAGGCTAGCATGGCATATCACACGCAACGGCGCGACCCGCTTCTGGACAGCGACATGCAGGCGGCCATCGAGAAACGTGGCAAGGAGCTTCTGGGCCTGATCCTGATCGGGCTGGGGCTGGCGGCGGCCGCGATGATCGCGAGCTACAGCCCCGACGATCCCAACTGGATGGTTTCGACCGATGCGCCGGTGAAGAACTGGATGGGTCAGGCCGGCGCGTCGATCGCCGCGCCGCTCTTCATGATCGTGGGGTGGGGCAGCTGGGGGATCGCGCTGGTTCTGCTGGTGTGGGGGCTGCGCTTTACCCTTCACAAGGGCGAGGAGCGCGCGCTGGGCCGGGCGATCCTGGCCCCGATCGCCATCGCCATCGCCTCTGTCTATGCGGCGACGCTGGTCCCCGGCCCGGACTGGGCGGCGACGCATAGCTTCGGCCTGGGCGGGCTCTTCGGCGATACGGTGACGGGCGCGCTTCTGACGTTCCTGCCGGTCAATTCGCACATGGCGATAAAGGTGATGTCGTTGCTCATGGCCGCGGCCATGCTGGGCTTCGGCGCGTTCGTGTTGGGCTTTACCCGGATCGAGATCGGCCGCGCGCTGGTCTATGCGCTCTATGGTGTGGTGTTGCTCTATACGGCCTTGCGCGCCGTGTTGGGGCGCGGCGCGATGGGTGCGGTCGAAACCGCCCGCGCGCAGAAAGCCCGTGCCGCCGAGCGGCGCGAGGCCCGGATGGCCGCCCGTATGGCGCAGGGAGAGGGCATGGCGCGGACCGAACGCGGGGTTCAACGCGACGAGCCACACCTGACCGAGCAGGCAGTTGTGCCCGCACCGAGCGTTGCGCAAGCCCCCGAGGTCCAGACTGCGGATCGTGGCGGGCTTCTCGCTCGAATGCCGGGCCTGATCCGGCGCCCCGAGAAGATGCCGGAGCCCGAACTGGTCGAACCTGACCTTGTGGTCGAGCCGGATGCCCCCGCCCCGGGCGGGGATCGGATCAAGGCCAAGATCGCGGACGTGATCCGCGCCCGAAAAGCCGCCGCGCCGGAGCCTGAACCCGACCTCACCGCCGAGCGACCGTTGACCAAGGGGCGTGGCCGTAGGCCGGAACCCCTGCTGTTCAACCCCGACTCCGGTGCTCGGCTGCGCTCCGAGCCCCCGTTGACGCGCCCGCAGGCCGAGACGCTTCCGCCGGAGCCGCCGGTGAGCCAGCCCGCGCCGCAGGCCCCTGCACCGGGGGATCGCGTGCCGCCGTCGATTCCGCTTGAAGAGGTCGAGGTCGTCGAGGAGCCGGTCGCGCCGCGCACCCCGACCGGCGAGCGCCCCAAGATCCCCGTGGCCGAACCGCGCAAGCCCGTGGTCGAGCAACCCGCGCGCAAGGCGCCTGCCCCGTCACGGCGCGCCCAGGCCGAAGCCCAGCCGACGCTGGCCTTCGAGGACAGCGAGGCCGAGTTCGAGTTGCCGCCGCTGTCGCTTCTGACTAATCCGGCCAACATTCAGCGCCACCACCTGAGCGACGAGGCCCTGGAAGAGAACGCGCGGATGCTGGAATCGGTGCTGGATGACTACGGCGTGAAGGGCGAGATCGTCAGCGTGCGTCCTGGCCCGGTCGTCACCATGTATGAACTGGAACCCGCCCCAGGCCTCAAAGCGAGCCGCGTCATCGGCCTGGCGGATGACATCGCGCGGTCGATGTCGGCGCTCTCGGCGCGCGTCTCGACCGTGCCGGGGCGCAGCGTGATCGGCATCGAACTGCCCAACGAGAACCGCGAGAAAGTGGTTCTGCGCGAAATCCTGGCCAGCCGCGATTTCGGCGATTCCACGCAAAGCCTGCCGCTGGCGCTGGGCAAGAATATCGGCGGCGACTCCATCGTGGCCAACCTGGCCAAGATGCCTCACCTGCTGATCGCCGGGACCACCGGCTCGGGCAAGTCGGTGGCGATCAACACGATGATCCTGTCGCTGCTCTACAAGCTCACGCCCCAGGAATGCCGACTGATCATGATCGACCCGAAAATGCTGGAACTCAGCGTTTATGACGGCATTCCACACCTGCTCTCGCCCGTGGTGACCGACCCGAAGAAGGCGGTCGTCGCCCTGAAATGGGTCGTCGGCGAGATGGAGGACCGCTATCGCAAGATGTCCAAGATGGGCGTGCGCAACATCGAGGGTTACAACGGCCGCGTCCGCGAGGCGCTGGCCAAGGGCGAGATGTTCTCGCGCACCGTCCAGACCGGGTTTGACGACGACACCGGCGAGCCGGTCTTCGAGACCGAGGAATTCGCCCCCGAGGCGCTGCCCTATATCGTGGTGATCGTGGACGAGATGGCCGACCTGATGATGGTCGCGGGCAAGGAGATCGAGGCCTGCATCCAGCGCCTGGCGCAGATGGCACGGGCCTCGGGCATCCATCTCATCATGGCCACGCAACGGCCCTCGGTTGATGTCATCACCGGCACGATCAAGGCGAACTTCCCCACCCGGATTTCTTTCCAGGTGACGTCGAAAGTGGACAGCCGCACCATCCTGGGCGAGATGGGCGCCGAGCAGCTTCTGGGCATGGGCGACATGCTCTACATGGCCGGGGGCGCCAAGATCACACGCTGCCACGGCCCCTTCGTCAGCGACGAGGAGGTCGAGGAGATCGTCAACCACCTCAAGGCCTTCGGTCCGCCGGAATACGTGGGCACCGTGCTCGACGGTCCCGACGACGAGAAGGAGGCGGATATCGACCTGGTGCTGGGCCTGGGCGGCAATACCGACGGCGAGGATGCGCTCTACGACCAGGCGGTGCAGGTGGTCATCAAGGATCGCAAATGCTCGACCTCCTACATCCAGCGCAAGCTGGCCATCGGCTACAACAAGGCCGCCCGCCTGGTCGAGCAGATGGAGGACGAGGGGCTGGTCTCGCCCGCCAACCACGTGGGCAAGCGCGAGATTCTGGTCCCGGAACCTCAATAGGGTGGGTGACAGGCGGCGCGGGCGTGCCTATCTCTTGGCTATGAAACGCACCCTTCTGGCGCTTGCCGCCGCCGCCCTCACCACGCCCGCCGCTTGGGCCCAGGAGAAGCTCTCTCTGGCCGAGATCTCGGCCTATCTCGACGATCTGCGCACGGTGCAGAGCCCGTTCACGCAAGTCAATGACGATGGGAGCCTTTCGACCGGGCGGCTCTGGCTTAAACGTCCCGGCAGGGCCCGGTTCGAGTACGACCCGCCCAATGCGGCAACGGTGATCGCGGGTAACGGTGCCATGGTGATCCACGATCCCAAGTCGAACCAGCCGCCCGAGATCTATCCGCTGCGCCGCACGCCGCTGTCGCTGATCCTAGCCGAGACCGTGGATCTGGATCGGGCCAACATGGTGGCGGGGCACGGGTTCGACGGCACCTCGACCATCGTGACCGTGCAGGACCCGGAGAACCCGGAATACGGCAATATCCAGATGATGTTCACCGCCGATCCGGTCGAGCTGCGCAAGTGGGTCATCACGGATGGCGGAGGCAGCCGTACCACGGTGCTTCTCGGCGCGGTCGAGGCCAATGCGCCGGTTGACGACGCATTGTTCAATGCCGAACGCCCCGGACGCGGTGCCGATCGCTGAACGGCGAGATCAGATCTTGCGGCAGGCCACGAGTTGCGCGTGGTACATGTGTGCGCGCGCTTCGACCTTGTCGGCCACGCGCAGGAGCCAGCTTTTCTGGTTGTAGCTGCCCCGGGCAAAGCCGGTGTGGCCCTCGTGATACGCCAGGTACTGGTTGCGTGTATCCGACAGCGCGATCCCGTTCCTGACGCGGGTCTTGGTCATATACCACCCCATGAAGTCCGTCGCGTCGCGGATGTCGTCGCGCTTGGCCCGGCGATTGCCGGTTTCTTCGCGGTATTCGTCCCAAGTGCCGTCGAGCGCCTGAGAATACCCGAAGGCGCTGGATTGCCGCCCCATTGGAATGACGCCGATCAGGTAGGTGTGCGGCGTGCGTGCATCCGAGCGAAAGCGGCTTTCCTGGTAAATGATGGCCATTTGCACCGGAACGGGAACGCCCCATTTGCGCTCGGTCCGCTTGAAAGCCCGCAGGTAATTGGGCTTCTCGTCCACGAGTGCGCACGCGTTCTCGAGGTTCGCGGGTGGGGTGCTGCGCCCGCCACAGGACGCGACGACCAGCAAGATCGCCAGTGCGCTTAGTAGTCTGCTCATCTGCCTCAAGCCTTGTTTTCGGCGTTTTGCTTACCTTAACCCAATTCCTTGGCCGGGGGAATAACCCCGCTGTCACGGAACGGCGAGCGCGTTCCCCATGCCGTGCCACGTTACTGTGCGGGCAGGGTTCACAATCTGTTTCCCGGAAAGCGCGCCCGAAGGGGTTGGATTCGGGTGCCGTTTGACGCTAGTAATGGGGTCTAGGGGCTGGAAGAACGATGATGAAGACACGCGCCAAATACAATCTGGGCCAAGTGGTCCGGCATCGCAAACACCCGTTTCGCGGCGTTGTCTTCGACGTCGATCCCGAGTTCTCGAATACCGAAGAGTGGTATGAGGCGATCCCGGAAGACAGCCGCCCCGAGAAAGAGCAGCCCTACTACCACTTGCTGGCCGAGAACGACCAATCCTATTACGTCGCCTATGTCTCCGAGCAGAACCTGGTGGCCGACTACTCCGGCGAACCTGTCGATCATCCGGATATCCCGGACATGTTCGGGCCGTTTCAGGACGGGATCTACCCGCTGCACTTCACCCTGAACTGATCGCGGTCAGTCGCCGATCGCGCAGCCGTCCTTGCGCGGGTCGCTCGCCCCCTCCAGAACGCCATCGTTTCGGATGCGGATCGCCTGTGCGTCCCCGATCGGCGCATCCGGCGTGACGATCCGGTGCCCCCGGTCGGCCAGATCCTGCCGGACGTCTTCGCCATAGCCGCGTTCGAGTTTCAGTTCGCCGCCATCCGCAAATCCGCGAGGCAGGTCCACCGCCTGTTGCAACTCAATGCCGAAGTCGCGCAGGTTGGACACTAGGCGGGCATGACCCATCGGCTGATAGGCGCCGCCCATGACCCCGAAGGGCATCAGCGCCTCGTCAACTCTCAACATTGCGGGGATGATCGTGTGCATCGGCCGCTTGCCGCCGGCCATCTCGTTCGGGTGTCCGGCCTCCAGCGTGAAGCCGGCGCCGCGATTCTGGAACAGGATGCCGAACTTCTCGGACGCGATGCCCGAGCCGAACCCGTGTGCCATCGAATAGATCAGCGACACGGCCATGCGGTCGCGGTCCACGACGGTGATGTAAACCGTGTCCCGGTGCACTGCTTCTGTCAGTGGGGCTGCCGCGGCCATGGCGCGGCCTGGGTCGATAAGCGCGGCGAGTCGGTCGGCGGTCTCGCTGGCCAGCATGTGGTCCAGCCGGGCGGTATGATCGGGGTCGGCCAGGAAACGGTTGCGTGCATCATAGGCCAGTTTCGTGGCCTCTGCCTCGATATGCAGCCGTTCCGCGCCCAACGGGTCCATCGCCGCGATGTCGAATCTCGACAGGATGTTGAGCAGTAGCAGCGCCGTTGCGCCCTGCCCGTTGGGGGGTGCTCGATCAGTTCGGCGCCCTTGTATCGGCCCGAAACCGCCTGTGCCGCGTCGCAACGCACGTTCGAGAAATCGTCCGCCTGATGCATGCCTCCGGTGGCGCGCAGGGTGGCGAGCATATCCTCGGCGACCTCGCCTTCATAGAACCCGGCCCGCCCTTCGCGCGCGATGCGGCGCAGCACCTCGGC
>DOIS01000117.1 GCA_003511785.1 Paracoccaceae bacterium | reverse complement strand
GTGACTCGCAAGAGGTTTTTTCGTGAAAACGTCATTTTTTGCCTGCTCCATATTTTTCCGCATTTTTTCAAGCGCTTGAGCAGCGCCCTATTCGGCGAAAGAGATGATTTAGGCGCACCGTGTATGCCCGCTCTCACGACTCGCGAGTCGCAGAAGCCGCGAAAAGGCACTTACCCACAGGCTTACCCACAAGAAACGTGGAATCGCGCCCTCTCCATCGTCGCCCCGGCTGCCGGACTCACGCCGACTCGGCGTTCTGGACGCTGGGGCGGGTCTCGTTCATCGGCACGCTTCGACCGCTGGCATCCACCAAGCGCACGTGGCGGCGGCGCAACTGACGCGGCTCACCGACGCCCACCGAGTGGGCAATGGTCTCAACCTCGTGGACGATCTCGCGGGCATACCGGGCGACACGCTTGTATTTACGCTCGACCACCAAGCCCTTCTGCAAACGGGGATCGTGGGTCGTGACCCCGGTCGGGCAGGTATTGCGATTGCACTTGAGCGCCTGGATGCGGCCCAGCGCGAACATGAAGCCGCGCGCATTGGTGACGAAATCCGCCCCTGCCGCGAGCGCCCAGGCCACATCACTGGGATTGATCAACTTGCCGCTGGCGACCAGGCGGATTCGGTCTTTCAATCCGTATTCGTCGCGCAGGTCGGTCACCAAGGGCAAAGCCTCGCGCACCGACATACCCACCAGGTCGATCAGCGGCATCGGCGCGGCACCGGTGCCGCCCTCGCCGCCGTCGATGGTGATGTAATCGGGCGCACTGTCAGCACCGCGCGCCTTGATGACATCGAAGAACCCGCGGAACACATCTTCCGAGCCGACCACTGTCTTTATGCCCACCGGCTTGCCGGTGACCTCGCGCACATGGGCGATCATGTCCAGAAGATCGGAAAAAGAGGCAATTTCCTTATGCCGGTTGGGCGAGAGGCTGTCCTGGCCCGCGGGGATACCCCGGATCGCAGCGATCTCCTCGGTGATCTTGGCCCCGGGAAGGATGCCCCCTTGCCGGGATTGGCGCCCTGGGCGAGCTTGATCTCGAACATGCGCACCTGCTCATGCGCGGCGATCGCCTCGAGCTTCTCGTCGCTCAGATTGCCCTGCTCATCGCGCACGCCGTATTTCGCGGTGCCGATCTGGAAGACGATGTCGCATCCACCCTCCAGGTGACAGGGGCTGAGGGCGCCTTCGCCGGTGTTCAGACCAGACACCGGCCTCCCGCGCGCCTCGGCTGAGCGCCTCGACCGCCGGGCGGGAAATGACCCCATAGCTCATGCCCGAGATGTTGAAAAAGGACGGCGCCAGATAGGGGGTCCGCGCGGTCGGCCCGATCAAGAGCGGCTCGGAACTGGCATATTGATCGTCGAGCGGCGGGAAGGGCGCATTCACAAAGATCGCCGTGCCCGGGATCGACAGGTTGCGCGTCGAGCCGAAGGCGACCGTGTTCGCCTCCCCCTTGGAGGCGCGATCCACCCAGTCGCGCTGCGCCCGGTTGAAAGGCATCTCCTCGCGGTCCATGGCAAAGAAATACTGGCGAAAGAACTCACCCAGTTCGGTGAACAGATGCCTGAACCGGCCGATCACCGGATAGTTGCGCCGAATGGCATCGCCGGTCTGGTTGCGGTCGATCACGAAGAGCACCAATGCGACCAGCAGCAGCAGGCCGAGCACGACGACGAAGCCCAAGGCCATGGCCTGCATTGCTCTAAAGGCAAAATCCATTCACATACTCCGATATGTCTTCGCGACTTTGACTTGGCGCAAGGTGCAGCCCTTGCCGATGCGTCAAGACTGGGCGCGATCACTGCGGCTGGCAAGGGCCGGCCGCGCAAAACGGGAGGACCTTTCATGAAACCGATCATTCTGGGCGCCGCGCTGGCGCTGGCCGCTCACGTCGCCGCTGCGCAGGACGCCGTAACCTATACGGTCGAGCAGAGCTTCGACGATGTGGAGTTCGGCCTGGAGAACGCGATCGTCAACCGGGGCTTGGTGATTGACGCGGTCAGCCATGTGGGCGAGATGCTGGAACGCACGCGCGCGGACGTCGGCTCGGACGTCGTTCTCTACAAGGAGGCGGATGTCTACAGCTTCTGCTCTGCCGACCTGTCGCGCAAGGTGATGGAAGCGGACCCGATGAACATCCAGTTCTGCCCCTACAACGTGTTCATCGCCCAGATGGCCGATCAGCCCGACAAGGTGATGATCGGATACCGGCCCATGCCGGAGGGCCCGATGAAAGAGGTCGAGGCCCTTCTGGACGAGATCGCCCGCGAAGCTGTCGGGATGGAGTGACGCAGGGCACCTAGCGGTGCGCGCCTAACGGCTTCGATCCGCTCTGATTGGTGCAGGGGCATGGACAATGGCCGCGCCCCTTTTCACGTTCGGACCCTGTTTCGCGAAACCATTTGCAGATTTGCAGCAAGCAGGCAAAACTCCGAAGAAAAAGGTTAATGAGGCTTGGAAACTGTCGTGCGCTTCTGAAGACGGGAACAGACCATGCCGATTATCACCAGCACCGAAAATGCGGACACGCTGTCCGGCAACATGACCTCCGACACCGGATCGCTTTTGGGTGGCGACGATTTCATGGATGCGCTTGGCGGGGCGGATCGGATCAGCGGCGGCGCGGGCAATGACACGATCATCGGCAATTGCGGCGATGACGAGGTGCATGGCGAGGCCGGCGACGATTCCCTGTCCGGTGGGAACGGCGACGACGTGCTGACCAGCGGCATCGGCAACGACACTCTCGATGGCGGCAACAACGACGACATTCTCGGTGGCGGCGATGACGCCGACCGAGTCGACGGTGGCAACGGGAACGACACCGCCTCGGGTGGCCTCGGGTCGGACATCTTGCTGGGCGGAAACGGGCACGACGCCCTCGACGGGGGCGCAGACGATGACGTGATCGACGCGGGCGCCGGCGACGACACCATGACTGGCGGCGACGGTGCCGACCGGTTCATAATCAAGTTCAACTCGGGCCAGGATGTCATCACAGACTTCCGACCCGGGCAGGACGTGATCGACGTCTCGGTTCTGGGCGTCTCGGATATCGGCGAGATCGCCCTTGAAGACCGCGGCGCGGCGCTGCGGCTACATCTGCCCAACGGGTTCACCGTCGATCTCGAAGGGCTGGCGCCGGGCAGCTTGACGAACGACGACTTCATCCTGGCCCCTCCGCCTCCGCCCCCCAGCGGCACGGGCGGGGCCGATACGCTCAACGGTGGCTCGGACGGCGATCTGTTCGAGGGCGGGATGGGCGCGGACAGCATCAACGGCCATGGCGGAGACGACACGATCCGCGGCGGCTCGGGGCAGGACGTTCTGGCGGGTCAGGATGGCGACGACCACCTCGCGGGCGGCTCGGGCAAGGACAAGCTCACCGGCGGCAACGGCGACGATACATTGCTGGGCGGGGCCGACAACGATCACCTTCTTGGCGGGGACGGCGCGGATCACTTGCGCGGTGGCAACGCGAACGACCGGTTGCACGGCGACGCGGGGGACGATCTGCTCAAGGCCGACCATAGCAACGACCGGCTTTTAGGTGGGACCGGCAATGACACGCTCGATGGTGGTGCCGGCAAGGACCGGATGGAGGGCGGCGACGGTGATGACCGGCTGGCCGGCGGTTTGGGTGACGACCAGATGACCGGCGGAGCGGGGGCAGATGTCTTCGTCTTCGAGGATCGTATGCGCGCCGACACGATCACCGATTTCGAGGACGGGATTGACCTGTTGGATTTCTCGGCCTTCGGCTTCACCGGCATCGGCGACCTGACCTTGACCCAGATCGGCGCGGATCTCGAGCTGCGCGTCAACGCGCGCGACGCGGTGGTGCTGGAAAACACGGACTTTGCAGATATCGATGGGTCGGACTTCATCTTCGCCCCGATGACCCCGCCGGACCCTGGCATTCTGCCGGGTTAAGGCCCGGAACGTCGGCGGAACCTCGCGCGACGATGTCCCGCGCGCAACTTTCATGCGCCTTTCATTAACCACGCCTCCGCCCGAAGCGCACCCCACTTTCACCAAGTTGTTGGGCTACCCAGCCTGTGCGAACAGGACCAGGGTGAGTGGGGTTAATCAGTTTTCCCGTCGTTTTTGGTCTCGCTCACAGGCGACCAAAAGGACGTGTGACTATGATTATCGAGAATCTGACAGAGGATACGGATCCCACGATTCACCTTGGCGATACCGTCCGCACCGCGTTGACGGACGGGGACTCCGATACCGTGAACTGGCTGGGCGCGAATGCCGGCACCATCTACACGGTGTCGGTTACCGGGCTCGACCCGGACGCCACCTATACCCTGGTCATCGCCAATGCGAACCACAGCGCGACCCTCGACAGCGACGGCACGCCTTATTCGAACTCGATGTCGCTCACAGCGGCGACAATCATTGACGGCGAGATGCATGTGGCCTTCAGCGCGGGCTGGAGCATCGACTTCACCATCACCCTGACCCAGGTCGGCGGCGATGGCACGACCTTGGCCGACATCTCGGTGATAGAGGGTAACGACCTGACCCTCGGCGAGGGCCATGACCTCTTCCGCGCCCTGGCGACCGATGAGTCGGTGATCGATGGCGGGGCGGGCAACGACACGCTCAACGGCAGCAGTTCAACCGAAGTTCTTCTGGGCGGGGATGGCGATGACCGCCTGACTGCCACTGGGTCGGGCAACGTCGTGATCCATGGCGGCCTCGGCGACGACGTTCTCCACGGCGCCGGTGACAGCGACCTTCTGTTGGGAGGTGCGGGGAACGACAGCATCACATGAGCCGTTTTGGCGAGCACACCATCAATGGCGGCACGGGCGATGACTGGATGATCGGCCACTACAACAACGACATCTACGTGTTCGAAGCCGATAGCGGCCAGGATGTGATCACCTGGTTCACGAGTGGCAGCAGCCGACTGGACGTCCGGGCCCTGGGCATCATGGATTTCGACCAGCTCGGCATCTCGGACACCGCCGAGGGGGCCCTGATTACCTTCAGCCCAGGGAACAGCGTGTTGATCGAAGCGGTAACCGCCGATTACCTGACCGAGGCGCATTTCATCTTCGCCACCGCCCCGCTGGAACCAGCGGCCCCGGAGCTGAACGAGATCACCGGGAGCGGTCAGTTCGGCGGCACGGACATGGCCGACCTCATCACGGGCAGCGCGGGCAACGACAAGATCAACGCCCATGACGGCGACGACGAGATCCATGGCGGTGACGGCAAGGATGTGCTGACCGGAAACGGAGGCAACGATCTGATCCATGGCGATAAGGGGAACGACAACCTTTACGGCCGCGAGGGCGAGGATACGCTCGACGGCGGCAGCAACAACGACAAGCTGATGGGCGGCGACGGCAACGACGTGCTGCGCGGCAGCAGCGGCAACGACAAGCTCTGGGGGGGACGTCGGCGACGACACCCTCGACGGTGGCAGCGGCAAGAACCAACTGACCGGGGGCGCCGGTGCGGGTGTTTTCGTGTTCGACGCATCCACCAAGATCGGGCGCATCACCGATTTCGAGAACGGCACCGACCGCCTGGATCTGTCGGGACTGGCCGATGCGGGGTTCACGGGGTTCGACACGCTGAACCTGAGCCAGCCGGGCAACACGGCGATCATCAGGCTGGAAGGCGGCGACCGGATCGAACTGGCCAACACCGATGTCACGGCCCTCGATGCGTCGGACTTCATTTTCTGACCGACCGGGATAGCGGCAGCAGAAAGGGAAAAGGCGGGGAATACCCCGCCTTTTCCAGTCTTCGCGATCAGTGCACTACGGCATCGTCGGGCTTGGGCCTGTTGGTATTGCCCACGCAGTCACCGATGATGAGGCCGTCGGCGCCCGCCGTGACCAGCACGGTGTCACCGTCCTTGATGTCGCCAGCCAGCAGCGCCTCGGCCAAGGGGTCCTGAAGCGCGCGCTGGATCACCCGCTTGAGCGGACGGGCGCCGAACACCGGGTCATAGCCCTCGTCCGCCAGCCATTTGTGCGCGGCCTCGTCCAGTTCCAGCGCGATCTTTCGACCAGCCAGGCGCTTGCGCAGCCTTGCCATCTGGATGTCGACGATCCCGTCCATGTCCTCGCGGCCGAGCCGATCGAAGATGATGATCTCGTCCAGCCGGTTGAGGAACTCGGGGCGGAAATGCGCCCGCACCGCGTCCATCACGTCGCGCTTGGCCTGGCCCGAGTCGGCCCCTTCGGGCAACTGACTCAGCGCCTGGCTGCCGAGGTTCGAAGTCAACACGATCAGCGTCTGCTTGAAATCGACCGTGCGGCCCTGGCCGTCGGTCAGAACGCCGTCGTCGAGCACCTGCAACAGCACGTTGAACACGTCCGGGTGGGCCTTCTCGACCTCGTCGAACAGCACGACCTGGTAGGGCCTGCGCCGCACCGCCTCGGTCAGCACGCCGCCCTCGTCATAGCCGACATAGCCCGGAGGGGCGCCGATCAGCCGGGCGACCGCGTGCTTCTCCATGAATTCGGACATGTCGATGCGCACCATCGCCTGGTCGTCGTCGAAGAGATACTCGGCCACGGCCTTGGTCAGCTCGGTCTTGCCCACGCCGGTCGGCCCGAGGAACAGGAACGAGCCCAGCGGCCGGTTCTCGTCGTTGAGCCCCGCGCGCGCCCGGCGCACGGCATTGGCCACGGCCCGCACTGCCGCATCCTGGCCGATGACGCGCTTGTGCAGCTCGTCCTCCATCCGCAGGAGCTTCTCGCGCTCGCCCTCCAGCATCTTCGAGGTGGGGATGCCGGTCCAACGCTCGACCACGGCGGCGATCTGCTCGGGACGCACGGCCTCCTCGACCATCACGCCGTCCTGTTCCTGCGCCTCGGCGTCGGAGAGTTGCTTTTCAAGCTGCGGGATCACGCCATAGGACAGCTCGCCGGCACGAGCCAGGTTGCCTTCGCGCTTGGCGATCTCCAGATCGGCCCGGGCGCGGTCGAGTTGCTCCTTGAGGTCGCGGGCCGAGGCCAGCTTGTCCCGCTCCGACTGCCACTTGGCGGTCATCTCGGCGGACTTCTCCTGAAGATCGGCCAAGTCCTTCTGCAACGTCGCAAGCCGGTCACGGGAGGCGGCGTCGTCCTCGCGCTTGAGCGCCTCTTCCTCGATCTGCAATTGCAGGATCTGACGGTCGAGCGCGTCCAGTTCCTCGGGCTTGCTGTCCACTTCCATGCGCAGACGCGACGCGGCCTCGTCCACGAGGTCGATCGCCTTGTCGGGCAGGAAACGGTCGGTGATGTAGCGGTTCGAGAGCGTCGCCGCCGAGACCAGCGCCGAGTCCGAAATGCGCACCCCGTGGTGCAACTCGTACTTCTCCTTGATGCCGCGCAGGATCGAGATCGTGTCCTCGACCGTCGGCTCCTGGATCATCACCGGCTGGAACCGGCGGGCGAGCGCCGCGTCCTTCTCGACATACTTGCGGTATTCGTCGAGCGTGGTCGCACCGATGCAATGCAACTCGCCCCGCGCCAGCGCCGGCTTGATCAGGTTGGCGGCATCCATCGCGCCATCGGTCTTGCCTGCGCCGACAAGCGTGTGCATCTCGTCGATGAACAGGATGATCTCGCCCGCCGCATCGGTCACTTCGTTCAGCACGGCCTTGAGCCGTTCCTCGAACTCGCCGCGATATTTCGCGCCGGCAATCAGCGCGCCCATGTCCAGCGCCAAGAGCTTCTTGTCGCGCAGGGATTCCGGCACGTCACCGTTGACGATGCGCAGCGCCATGCCCTCGACGATGGCGGTCTTGCCGACACCGGGATCACCGATCAGCACCGGGTTGTTCTTGGTCCGGCGTGACAGCACCTGCATGGCACGACGAATCTCGTCGTCGCGCCCGATGATCGGGTCGATCTTGCCCTCGCGAGCGCGTTCGGTCAGGTCCTGCGCGTATTTCTTGAGCGCGTCATAGCCCTCTTCCGCGCTGGCAGTGTCAGCGGTGCGCCCCTTGCGAATGTCATTGATCGCACTGTTGAGATTCTGGGCGGTCACGGCGCCGGCGTCCAGCGCCTCCTTCGCCTTGGACTTCACCATGGCGAGCGCCATGAGCACCCGTTCGACCGGCACGAAGCTGTCGCCGGCCTTCTTGGCGATCTTCTCGGCCTCGTCCAGAACCTTGACCGTCTGGGTGTCCAGATAGACCTGCCCCGCATCGCCGCTGACCTGCGGAATCTTGGACAGCGCCACATCCAGCGCCTCGACAACGCGGGCGGGCGCTCCGCCGGCGCGTTGGATCAGGTTGCTGGCCAGCCCCTGATCGTCATCCATCAATGCCTTGAGCAGGTGTTCCGGGGCCAGCCGCTGATGCTCTTCCCGGATGGCAATCGTCTGCGCCGCCTGCACGAAACCGCGCGCGCGCTCGGTGAATTTCGACAAATCCATGTCTCTCTCCTTTTCAAGCGCCCATCGAGGCTGCGCCCGCCTAGCGGCACGCATGGGTTGTGGGCCTCGTGAAACATTTGGGAGGGGCGCGGGAGCGGTTCAAGGCTTCACCTCAAGAAAACGTGAGCGGCCATGCGCAACGCGTCCGGGCGTCGCTTGCGCCGTCCATCCCGCGCCACTAGACAGGCGCCGACCCTACCTGAAAGGCCAGTTCCCATGTCCGATGACCGCCTGATCGTCGCCCTCGACCTGCCCAACGCGCTC
>DOIS01000012.1 GCA_003511785.1 Paracoccaceae bacterium | reverse complement strand
CCCGGCAGGCGGTCGCGTAGATGGGCGGAAACTGCATCGGTATCAAGGGCTTGCGTCGCGTTGCTCATGTGGTCCTCAATGATAGCTCATCAATGCCGCCCGCTCGGGGTCGGCGAAATGCGGGGTGGCGTTGAACTCGGCCAGGGTCAGCCCGCGCGCGCGGTCGCTGGCCGAATAGACGAAGCGTGTCATCGCGGAATTGCGCACTTGCAGGTTCAACTCGATCATCTGCGCCGCGGGTGCGCCCATGGCCGAGGCGACGAGCTGGGCGATCACCCCGCCCGAGGTGACCACCAGCACGCGCCGCGCGCCGTCGCGGATGGCGTGGTCGCGGGCGGCGTCGATGCGTGCAGCGAACTGCGCCCAGCTCTCGGCCGCGCCCGGCACGCCCCCCGCCTGCCACTCCAGGATGGTCTCGCGCAGGGTGTGGAAATGGGTCCTGCGGTCGCGGTGCACCGCGTCCGGCGCCGCCCCGCCGAACCGGGCGTTCAGAAGGTCGGTGAAATCATACTCATCGAACCCGGGATGCACCTCGGGCGCCCCGGAGACCCCCATGCCGGTGAGCGTGTCCTTCTGCCGCCGCAGCGTGCCGGTCACCAGCCGGTCGGGCACCCAGCCCATGTTGCGCAGCGCCAGCCCCACCGCCTCGGCCTGGCGGTGGCCCAGGTCGCTCAGCACGTCGTAATCGTCCGAGCCGAAGGGCGCCTGCGCGTGGCGGATGACCAGAAGCTCGGCCATCAGGCGAACTCGGCGGCCAGCCTGCGGCCCGCGGCCTCGTATTCCGCGGCCACCCGGTCGATGAGCCGTGCCGCCGGTTCCACAGCGTGCACGTCCCCGATGCCCTGGCCCGCGCCCCAGATCTCTTTCCAGGCCTTGGGCTTGGACGAACCCGAGCCGAAATTCATCGACGACGCATCCGCCGAGGGCAGGTTGTCGGGATCGAGCCCGGCGCGCTCCACCGAGGGCTTGAGGTAATTGCCGGACACCCCTGTAAACAAAGACGACGTCACGATGTCCTCGGCCCCGCCCGCGACGATGGCCTGCTTGTAGTCCGCGACCGCATTGGCCTCTTCCGTGGCGATGAAGGGCGAGCCCATATAGCCGAGGTCCGCCCCCACCGCGCGCGCGGCCAAGAGCGCCTCGCCGCTGGCGATGGCCCCCGAAAGCAGCAGCGGACCATCGAACCAGGACCGGATCTCGCGCACCAGGGCAAAGGGGTTCTGCGGCCCGGCATGGCCGCCCGCCCCGGCGGCCACGGCGATCAGCCCGTCGGCACCCTTCTCGATGGCCTTCCGGGCAAAGGTGTTGTTGATGATGTCATGCAGGGTGATGCCGCCGCAGGAATGCGCCGCCTCGTTCACCTCTTCGCGCGCGCCCAGCGAGGTGATCCAGATCGGCACCTCGTGCTTGACGCAGATCTCGATGTCGCGCTCGAGCCGCGTGTTCGAGCGGTGCACGATCTGGTTGACCGCATAGGGCGCCGCGGGCGTGTCCGGGTTCGCCTGGTTGTGGCGGTCGAGCTCCTCCTTGATCCGGGTCAGCCAGGCGTCGAGCAAGGGCGGCTCGCCCTCGGCCTCGCGCGCGTTGAGCGCGGGGAAGGCGCCGACGATCCCGGCCTTGCACTGGGCGATCACCAGATCGGGGTTGGAGATGATGAAGAGCGGCGATCCCACCAGAGGGATGCGCAGCCCTTGCAGGGCGGGTGGCAGATGGCTGTCGTCACGGGGCATGAGGGGACCTTTCGAATGCGATGTGCTTGGATGAGCTTTGCCTTGCAAGCTATTGATTATCGGGCGTTAACCGGATGGAAAAAGAGGTTTCAGCCGTGTGAAAATCAGGTGAGCTTCACCGGTCAACCTCTTGTTTCGGAACTAGAAACCGCGCAGTCGCGCCACCTCCTCGGCGTGATAGGCGTAGTCGCCCAGCCATTCGGCGGCGACCCGCGCGCGCTTCATGTAGAAGCCCATGTCGAAATCGTCGGTCATCCCGATGCCGCCATGCATCTGCACGCCTTCCTGCACTGCCAGTTGCGCGGTCTCGGTGGCGCGGGCCTTGGCCAGCGACACGGCCAGCGCGGCGTTGTCGGGGTCCGAATCCAGCATCCGGCCCGCGTGCAGCACGGCGGAGGCGGTCAACTCGGTCTCGCTCCACAGATGCGCGGCGCGGAATTGCAGCGCCTGGAAATTCCCGATGGGCATGCCGAACTGGCGGCGCTCCTTGAGATAGCCCACGGTCATCGCCATCGCGCCGGCGGCGAGCCCCGCGGTCTCGTCGCCCAGCGCCGCCTGGCCCGCGCGCAAGGCCGGGGCCAGCACGGTCACGGCTTCGTCCACCGCGCCCAGCACGTCGGCGCCGGTGGCCTCGACATCCTCGAAGCGCAGCCGCGCCGCGTCGCGGCTGTCGATCATCGGGCGCGGGTCGCGGGTGATGCCCGCGCGCTCGGCGGACAGGTCGAAAAGCGTCAGCCCCTCGCCGGAAGGCGCCGGCCCCAAGAGCCGGTCGGCAAAGCCGCCATCGACGACGAAGCGTTTCTCGCCCGTGAGACGAAAGCCGTTGCCCTCGGGCCGGGCCTGCATGGCCGTGGCCTCGGGCGCGAATTTCGGCCCCTCGTCCACCGCCAGTGCATAGGTGACGCCGCCCTCGGCGATCCGGCGCAGCGCCTCGCCCGCCCGGCCGTCAGCCACCTGACGCAGCGCGGTGGCGGCGATCACGGCGGCCGACAGGAATGGCGAGGCGACCAGCGTGCGACCCATCTCGCCGGCGAGCGCGCCCGCGGCGGCATGGCCCATGTCCGCGCCGCCCTGCGCCTCGGGCACCAGAACCCCGGCCCAGCCCATCTCGACCATCTTCGCCCAGAGGTCGGGGTCGTGGCTGCGGCCCGCGTCACGCATTCCGCGCAGGTGCGAGACCGGGGCGGCGGAGTCGAGAAAGCCGCGCGCGCTGTCGCCCAGGAGGGTCTCGTCCTCGGTCGGGACCAGTTTCGCCATCGCACTCATGCCCCCAGCCCCAGCACCCGGCGCGACAGGATCGAGAGCATGATCTCGGAGGTGCCGCCCTCGATCGAGTTGGCCTTGGTCCGCAGCCAGTCGGCGGGGCGGTCGCCCTGCGGCCCGTCCCACTCCAGCGCGTCGCTGCCGGAGGCGGCCATCATCAACTCATGCCGCGCCTTGTTTAACTCGGTGCCCGCGTATTTCAGCATGGCCGAGGCGTCGCCACGCCCTGCCCCGCCTCGGCCATGTCGGCGTAGCGCTCGAGCGTCAGCCCCATGGTCAGGCTATCCACTTCGAGCTTGAGGGCGCGGGCGCGCAGGGTGGCCTCGCCCATGTCGGCGCCCTCGTCGGCCAGCATGGCGCCCAATGCGCGCCCGGTGCCGGGCATCTGGCCGGTGGCGCCGATCACCGAGCGTTCATGGGTCAGCAGGTATTTCGCCACGTCCCAGCCGCGGCTCTCCTTGCCGACGATCTGATCCTTGGGCACCTCGACCGCGTCGAAGAAGGTCTCGCAGAAAGGCGATTTGCCCGAGATCAGCCGGATCGGCCGGGTCGAGATGCCGGGGCTGGTCATGTCCATCAGCAGGAAGGAAATCCCCTTGTGTTTGGGGGCTTCGCTGTCGGTGCGCACCAGCGCGAAGATCCAGTCGGCCCGGTCGGCATAGGAGGTCCAGACCTTCTGGCCGGTCACTTTCCAGTGGTCGCCGCAATCCTCGCCCCGGGTTTGCAGCCCGGCCAGGTCCGAGCCCGCGCCCGGCTCGCTATAGCCCTGGCACCAACGGATTTCGCCCCGCGCGATGGGCGGCAGGTAATGGCGTTTCTGCGCCTCGGACCCGAAATGCAGGAGCGCCGGGCCCAGCATCCAGATGCCGAAGCTCTGGAGCGGTTTGCGGGCATTGATCCGGTCCATCTCCTCGTGAAAGATGCGCTCCTCGTCGCGGCTCAGCCCCGCGCCGCCATAGGCCCGGGGCCATGTGGGCACGGTATAGCCCTTTTCCGCGCAGGCGCGCAGCCAGTCCTCCTGGGCCTGGCTCTCGAACTGCCAGTTGCGCCCGCCCCAGCAGATATGCGCCTCGTCCCGGGCGCCGTCGCGCATTTCAGCCGGGCAATGCGCCTCGAGCCAATCGCGCAGTTCCGCGCGGAAGCGCAAAAGCGCGTCGCTTTTTCCTGTCTGCATCGCTTGTCCTCCCCGTCGCGCGCAGTCGTTTCGCAGGGCAGAATTGCATTCCGAAATCGCATTGACAACCGTGTCGCAGCGTCCAAGATGCCCGCGACATCAGGGAGGCACGCGAGACGAAGGCATTGATGAGCACCGCGCCGGGCGGACCCGAGACGCTGGAGATGATGGAGTTGGACACGCCGCAGCCGGGCCGCGGCGAGGTCCTGATCCGGGTCCACGCGGCGGGGGTGAATTTCCCCGACACGCTGATGATCCGAGACCTCTACCAGTTCAAGCCGCCCCGCCCTTTCGCCCCCGGCGGCGAGGTCGAGGCGCTCGGCGAGGGTGTCGAAGGGCTGGCCGTGGGCGACCGGGTGCTGGCGCTGACCATGGCGGGGGGCTTTGCCAGCCATATCGTGCTGGACGCGTGCGCGGCGCTGCGCATTCGCGACGCCATGCCCTATGCGGACGCGGCCTGTTTCATCTTCACCTATGGCACCTCCTATTACGCGCTGAAGGATCGCGGGCAGTTGAAGGCCGGCGACACGCTGCTGGTGCTTGGCGCGGCAGGCGGCGTTGGCGCCGCGGCGGTCGAGATCGGCAAGGCGATGGGCGCCAAGGTCATAGCGGCGGTCTCGTCCGAGGAAAAGGCCGCGTTCTGCCGCGAGCTGGGCGCCGACGAGACGGTGATCTATGCCCGCGACATGGACCGCGACGCGCAGAAGGCGTTTTCCACCGCCATCAAGGAGGCGGCCGGCCCCGGCGGCGTGAACGTCGCCTATGACGCGGTGGGCGGCGATTATGCGGAACCGGCGATCCGGGCGATGGCCTGGGACGGACGGTTCCTGGTGGTGGGCTTCCCGGCCGGTATCCCCAAGATCCCGCTGAACCTGACCCTGCTCAAGAGCTGCCAGATCGTCGGCGTGTTCTGGGGTGCTGCGGTCAAGAACGACCCCAAGGGCCATGCCGAGAACATGGCCGCGCTCTTTGCGCATTACGAGGCGGGCAGGCTCAAGCCGCGCATCTCGGCGCGTTATCCGCTGGAGCGCGCCGGCGAGGCGATCGAGGCCCTGCAATCGCGCAAGGCCATGGGCAAGCTGGTGGTCGAGATCGCATGAGCGCGCTCAAGGGCGCTTTGTCCGCCGCCCGGGCGCAGATCGGCGAGGAGGTTGG
>DOIS01000136.1 GCA_003511785.1 Paracoccaceae bacterium | reverse complement strand
GTCGGCCGGATGTGCACCGCCACCCTCGTGAACGATGTGGAGACGTATTGATGCTGACGCTCGACCTGACGAACGCGCCGCGCTGGCATGACCTCGCGCCCGGCGTCCGGGTGCAGTTGCGACCGCTGACCACCGCTCTGATGGTGGCGACGCGGAGCGATCCCGCCGTGGAAGCTGTACCCGAGGAGGCTTCCGAAGAGGAGCGCGCGGTCGCCTTCGCGAAGGCGCTGGCACGACGCGCGGTGCTCGCCTGGGAAGGCATCGGCGATGCGGGCGGCAAGCCCATCGAGCCGAGCCCCGAGGCCATCGATGCGCTCTTGGACGTCTGGCCGATCTTCGAAGCGTTCCAACTGACCTACGTCTCCAAGGGCCTGCTGCTGGAACAGGAAAAAAACGTCTCCGCGCCCTTGCCGAGTGGTCCTTCGGAGGGGGCGAAAGCTACTGCCAAGCCTGCGCGCAAGTCTGCGAAGACTGCCCGGCGCGGCTGAACCGGCCGCTCACCCATGAGGGCTGGCAGGTATGGGATCTTGTCGGCCGTCTTGGCGGACAGCTGCGTGTGCTGCCGGGCGCGGTTGTCGGCTGGGACATGTCGGCGGCGCTTGCGCTCGGTGATGCGCTCGGCGTGTCGCCGCTCGCAATGGCCGAACTTCTTCCCGTCATCGAATCGGTGATGGTCGCCAAGCTCAACGAACAGATGGATCACTCCCATGGCGGAAAAACGGGTTAGCGTCCGCCTCGCGGCCGTGGGCGGTCGACAGGTGCGCGCCGAACTGGAAGGTGTCGGCGAAGCCGGATCGCGTGGCTTCGGACGGCTCAGCCGCGAGATGGAGGCGGCGAACGCCCGGCTCGCCGGTTTCGCGCGCCGAGTGCGCGTGGCGGCTGCAGCTGCTGTCGCTGCCGCCACGGCTGCCGGCGTTGCCATGGTCCGCTCCGGCCTGCAGACCGTCGACGCTCAGGCCAAGCTGGCGCAGTCCCTCGGCACCACCGTCGCCTCGATCCAGACCCTCGAGCGCGCGGGCGAGCTTGCGGGCGTGTCTATGTCCGGCATCGAGCAGGCGACCAAGGATCTGACGCGTCGACTCAGCCAGGCGGCCGCCGGCAGCGGTCCCGCGGTGCAGGCGCTCGAGCGGCTGGGGCTCTCTGCGTCCGATCTGTTGACCCTGCCACTCGACGAACGCGTCGGCGCGATTAACGCCGCCATCGAGGATTTCGTGCCCGCTGCCGAACGCGCCGCCGTGGCGGGGCAGCTCTTTGGCGAGGAAGGCTCCATCGCCATGCCGCGGATCGACACCGCGACGCTGCGCCAGGCGACGGAGGACGTCCTCGCTTTCGGAGTCGTCGTCTCCGAGCAGGACGCTGACCAGATCGAGCGCACCAACGATGCGATCTCGCGCCTCGGGCTGATCTGGCGCGGGCTGTCGAACCAGCTGGCCGTGGCCGCAGCGCCGGCGCTCGAAGCCGTGGCAGATGCCATGGCGGCCGTGGCCAGCCGGACCGGCCCACTGGGCATCGCGATCCGCGGCCTCTTCGACAACATCGGCCGCCTGACAACCTATGCCGCCACCTTCGCGGCTTTCCTCGCGGGGCGGTGGGTCGCCCGGATGGCGGCTGCTGCCTTGTCTGTGCGCGGGCTTGCCACGGCGCTGGTCGTCCTGCGCGGCGCGCTCATCCGGACCGGCATCGGCGCGCTGATCGTCGGAGCGGGCGAGCTCGTCTACCAGTTCACCCGGCTCGTGTCGGGAGCTGGCGGATTTGGCGAGGTAATGTCGCTCCTGAAGGACCTCGCCGTCGAGGTCTGGGAGCGGATCAGGATGGGAGCTGCGGCGGCAGGCGCTGCGGCCACGGCAATGTTCTTCGATCTGAAGGCCGATGCCGCGTCGGGCATGCAAAGCGCCATCGAGAGCGTGGTCGGTTTCGGCAACACCGCCGTGAACACCTTCGAAGGCGCCTACGAGGCGATCAAGGCGATCTGGGGTCTGCTGCCCGCCGCCATCGGCGATCTGGCGTTCCAAGCGGCGAACAGCCTGATCGACGGTGTCGAAGTGATGCTGAACGGCGTTGTTTCTCGGATCAACACATTCATCGGCGGGATCAATCAGGGGCTGGAAGCGCTCGGGTCCGAACGGCGCATCTCGATCATCCCCGATCTTGAACTGGGCCAAATCGAGAACCGGTTTGAGGGCGCAGCAACTGCCGCGACCAGCGCCGCACAGACTGCCTTTGACCGTGCTTTTGAGGACAACCCGCTCACGGCCCCCGATCTCGGGCTTACCACGGCTGCCAATGTTGCCCTTGCCACGGCCAACACGTATCGCGGTGCCGCGCAGGATTTGGCCGAAGGCGCGCGTGCGCCACTCGCCAGCTGGCAGGCCCTGCGCGACGCGGTGCAGGCTGGTAATGAGGGTGGCGCAGACGCGCTGTCCGAGGCGACCGACGCGGCGGGGCGGTTGGAGACAGCCCTTGACGATGCCGGACGGGCGGCCACCGGCGCTGGTGCTGCGGCCGGGGCTGCTGCCACTGCCGCCGAACCCAATAGCGAAGCGGCCGTCACCGGCTGGCAGGCGGTCACCGCAGCGCTCAGCGACTATGCCAGCAAAGCACGCGAGATTGGCGGGGACATCGGCCAAGCGCTGGTCGGCGCATTCCAGTCGGCAGAGAACGCGGTTGGAGACTTCGTGAAAACCGGCAAGCTGGATTTCCGCGACCTCGTTACATCTCTGCTGGCCGATCTCGCCAAGCTGGCGGCGCGTCGGTTCATCCTCGGGCCAATCGCCAATGCGCTCTCCGGCG
>DOIS01000180.1 GCA_003511785.1 Paracoccaceae bacterium | reverse complement strand
TTTCCATCGGAAAGCGGATGTTCGCAGCTTCCTGGATCGCGACCTGGTTCATCACGCCCCAGCCCCACATGATGACATAGTCGGGCTTGTCGCGGCGGATTTGCAGCCACTGGGATTTCTGTTCCTGGCCCGGGTGATCGACCGGCAGGGTGGACAGCTCGAACCCGTGCTTTTCGGCAAGATTCTCCAGCGTGCGGATCGGCTCCTTGCCATAGGCGGAGTTGTGATAGACCAGAGCGATCTTCTTGCCCGAGATGTCGCCGTCATTGGCCTCGAGCAGGTAGTTGATCGCGCCCGATGCCCCATCCCAGTAGTTGGCGGGATAGTTGAAGGTATGGCTGAACACGGCCCCGTTCTTGGCCGAGGTACGGCCATAGCCCATCGTGTGCATCGGGATGTCGTCGGCGGTGGTCTTGGGGATCAGCTGATAGGTGATCCCGGTCGAAAGCGGCTGATAGACCAGCCCGCCGCCGCCCTTGAGCGACTCGTAGCACTCCACACCTTTCTCGGTGTTATAGCCGGTTTCGCATTCCGGCACGCTGGTCTTCACGCCGTTGATGCCCCCGTCACGCTCGTTGAGCAGGGTGAAATAGTCGGCATAGCCATCCGCGAAGGGGATGCCGCCGGCGGCATAGGGGCCGGTGCGGTAGCTCAGCGAAGGGAACACGAGATCGGCCATCGCCGGCCCCGCGGCCATCATCGCGGAGAGCGCGATTGCGGTCAGTTTCTTGGTCATCGGGTCAAATCCTCCCTTGGTCGTCCGATGTCGGACCCGGGCGCGGTGTTCCGGTCCCGGGCGTTGCCCGCCCCGCGTCAGTGCGGGAAGGGCCAAAGTCTCAGTTTCTGCTTCGTCACGCGCCAGAGCTGGGCGATGCCATGCGGCTCGAGCACCAGGAAGACGATGATCAACAGCCCCACGATCACCAGCTGAAAATGCGCCACGATGTCGGTGGGCCAGCCCATCAGGTCCACGCCCACCAGTTTCAGCACCACAGGCAGGAGCACCAGGAACGCCGCCCCCGCGAAGGAGCCGAAGATCGAGCCCAGCCCGCCGATGATGACCATGAACAGCACCAGGAAAGATTTCTGGATGCCGAAGGCCTCGCCCACCTCGACCGCGCCGAGATAGACCGAGAAGAACAGCGCCCCCGAGATGCCCACGAAGAACGAACTGACGGCAAAGGCCGAGAGCTTGGCGGTCAGCGGATTCACGCCGATGATCTCGGCTGCGATATCCATGTCGCGGATCGCCATCCACGAGCGGCCCAGCTTGCCCCGTGTCAGGTTGCGAGCCACGACCGCACAGCCCACCAGGAAGATCAGGCAGAACAGATAGGTGGCCCAGGCGGTGGCGTTGGGTCCGGTGATGAGGATGCCGAAGGTGTCGCGCTCGGGCGCGTTGATCTGGCCCGAGGCCGAGTAGTTGTAGAACCAGGGCACGCGGTTGAAGAGCCAGACCAGGAAGAACTGCGCGGCCAGCGTCGCGACGGCGAGGTAGAACCCCTTGATCCGCAACGAAGGCAGGCCGAAGAGAACGCCCACCGCCGCGGTGATCCCGCCCGCCAGGATCACATGAATGAACATGCTCACCTCGGGGAATGAGGTCATCAGCTTGTAGCAGGCATAGGCCCCCACCGCCATGAAGCCACCGGTGCCGAGCGAGACCTGCCCGCAATAGCCGGTCAGGATGTTCAGCCCGATCGCCGCGATGGCATAGATCAGGAAGGGCAGCAGAATCGCGTTGGCCCAGTAGTCGTTGATGATGAACGGCACCACCGCAAAGGCGACGATCAGCGCCAGGTAATAGCCCGCCCGGTCGATCCGGATCGGGAAGGTCTGGCTGTCGGACTGGTAGGAGAGTTTGAAATCCCCGGCTTCACGATAGAACATGCCTTAGATGCCCCCTTCTGCATGCGCGCGCCCGGGCGGCGGCATCGAGTTGATTGGATTTGCGGGCGTATCCGCTGTCTTCGGTCACGCGCACGAGACGCATGTAGGCCATGATCCCCGTGACCAGACCGGCGAAGGCCAAGAGCGCGGCGATCACCAGTTGCCGGTCGCTCAGCCCCTCGGCGGCAAGCGCCAGGTAGCCGAAGGCCCAGAAGCCCGACCAGACGATGACGTTGACGATGGCGACGAGTTTCTTCACGTCTCACACCCTCTCGATGATCTTCTCGCCGAACAGGCCCTGAGGCCGGAACACCAGGAAAATCAGCGCCAGCACATAGGCGAACCAGTTCTCGGTCGCGCCGCCCAGCGCGGGACCCAGGGCGAACTCGAAAAGCTTTTCGCCCACCCCGATGATCAGCCCGCCGACGATGGCCCCGGGGATCGAGGTGAAGCCGCCCAACATCAGCACCGGTAGCGCCTTCAGCGCGATCAGCGACAACGAGAACTGCACCCCCGACTTGGTGCCCCACATGATCCCCGCGACCAGTGCGACAAACCCTGCAACCGACCAGACCAGAACCCAGATGAAGTTGAGCGAGATCCCCACCGACAGCGCCGCCTGGTGATCGTCGGCCACCGCGCGCATGGCGCGGCCCTGCTTGGTGAACTGGGCGAAGGCCACCAGCCCGGCCACCAGCAGCGCCGCGATGATCGTCGCCACGATGTCCAGGTTGTCGATGAAGAAGCCGTAGCCGAAGATGCCGTAGGTGGTCTCGTCGATCCACAGGTTGATGCCCTGCGGCAGCCCCACGTCCAGCGTCTTGATCTCCGAGCCCCACATCAGGTCGGCCACCCCTTCGAGCAGGTACGCCAGCCCGATCGTCGCCATGAACAGGATGATCGGCTCCTGCCCCACGAGATGGCGCATTATGAATTGCTGGACCATCCAGGCCAGTATGACCATCACCACCACCGTCAGCAGGATCGCCAGAAGCGCGGGCACCTGCCAGCCGAAGTAGTGGATATGCGTGCCGAAGATAGCGTTGATCAGGTGCGAGAACGGAACCTGTCCGTTCATGATCCCGACCAGCGTCATCGCGGCAAACAGCGCCATGACCCCCTGGGCATAGTTGAAGATTCCGCTCGCCTTGAAGATCAGCACGAAGCCCAGCGCCACCAGCGCATAGAGCACCCCGGCCATGAGGCCGTTCAGCGTGACCTCCATCGCATAGATCAGTTGATCAGGCATCTTTGTCACTCCGTGCAATCCTATTTATTGCGTTAAGCACGCCAACCATCCCTAGATGGATAAAGGCGAATCCTAACGCTAATAGTGCGACAATTATCTGGATGTCGGATGTAGTACTGGCGATTGCCAATCCGCCAACCGCAATCTCAACAACAGCGACAATAACCAACAGCGAGCTCATCATTTTATCGCCTCAGTCATGGGCCACCCCCAGATAGGCGTCGATCACCTCCTGGTTGTTGCGCACCTCGTCCGGCGTGCCGTCGCCGATCTTCTTGCCGTAATCCATCACCACGACCCGGTCGGACAGGTCCATGACCACGCCCATGTCATGTTCGATCAGCGCGATGGTGGTGCCGAACTCGTCGTTCACGTCGAGGATGAAGCGGCTCATGTCCTCCTTCTCCTCGACATTCATCCCCGCCATCGGCTCGTCCAGCAGCAGCAGCTTGGGCTCGGCGGCCAGGGCGCGCGCCAGTTCGACCCGCTTCTTCAAGCCATAGGGCAGGCGCGAGACCGGGGTCTTGCGGATGTGCTGGATTTCCAGAAAGTCGATGACCTTCTCGGCGATTTCGCGGTTCTCGACCTCCTCGCGCTCGGCCTGGCCCTTCCAGAAGGCCTGGGCCCAGATCGGCGCCTTCATCTGGGTGAGGCGCCCGGTCATCACGTTGTCGAGCACGGTCATTCCTTCGAACAGCGCGATGTTCTGGAAGGTCCGCGCGATGCCCTGGCGGGCCACCTCGTAGGGCTTGACCGGCGGGCGCTTCTCGCCGCGGAACCAGACCTCGCCCTCCTGCGGGATATAGAAGCCCGAGATCACGTTCAGCATCGAGGACTTGCCCGCCCCGTTCGGTCCGATGATGGCGCGGATCTCCCCCTCGCGGATGTCGAAGGAGATGTCCTTGATCGCTACCACGCCACCGAAGCGCAGGGTGATGTTCTTCATCTCCATCACCACGCCGCCGATCTTGCGGCCGTCCGCGGTGGTGTAGCCTTCGGTCGCGTCAAGCATTAACCGGTCCTCTCTCGTTCGGCAGGGTCCGCTCATGTGCGGGCCTTTTCGCGATGAAAGCCCGCAAGGGCCTGAAGAGCGCCCTCATTCCGCCGCCATGGGCTGGGTCTTTTCCGCCGCCACCGCCGCGTCGCGGATCTCCAGCGTGGCGCTGATATGGCCCTTGCGCCCGTCCTCGTAGGTCACTTCGGTGCGGGTGCTGATCCGTTCCGAGCCATCGTAGAGCGCCGCGATGATGTCGGCGTATTTCTCCTCGACGATCCGGCGGCGCACCTTGCGGGTGCGGGTCATTTCGCCATCGTCGGCGTCCAGTTCCTTGTGCAGCACGACGAAGCGGTGCACCTGGCAGCCGGCCAGCATCTCGTCCTCGGCGACGGACTTGTTGACCTCCTCCACATGCGTCTGGATGGTCTCGAGCACACGCGGGTGACCGGCCAGCTCCTGGTAGGAGGCATAGGCGATGTTGTTGCGCTCGGCCCAGTTGCCGACCGCGCTGAGGTCGATATTGATGAAGGCCACACAGCGGTCGCGGCTGTTGCCGAAGACCACCGCTTCGAGAATGTCGGGATAGAACTTCAGCTTGTTCTCGACATATTTCGGCGCGAACATCCGCCCGTCGGCCATCTTGCCCACGTCCTTGGCGCGGTCGATGATGCGCAGGTGGCCGCTGCTCTCCTCGATGAAGCCCGCGTCGCCTGTGGCGACCCATCCCTCGGGATCCTTGGTCGAGGCGGTCGACTCGGCGTTCTTGTAGTACTCCACGAAAACGCCCGGCGAGCGATAGAAGATTTCGCCGTTCTCGGCGATGCGGATTTCCACGTCCGGGGCAGGCACACCAACCGTGTCGGCGCGCACCTCGCCATCGGGCTGCACGGTGATGAACACCGTCGCCTCGGTCTGGCCGTAGAGTTGCTTCAGGTTGATCCCGAGCGAGCGGTAGAAGTCGAAGATCTCCGGCCCGATCGCCTCGCCTGCGGTATAGCCAACGCGGATGCGACTATAGCCGAGCGTATCCTTGAGCGGCCCGTAGACCAACAGGTTGCCCAGCGCGTATTTCAGCCGGTCCATCGCCCCCACGGGTTTGCCGTCGAGAATCTGCGGCCCCACACGGCGCGCGTGGTTCATGAAGTAGTGGAAGATGCGCTGCTTGAGCTTGCCGGCATCCTCCATGCGGATCATCACGTTGGTCAACTGGGTCTCGAACACGCGCGGCGGAGCGAAGAAATAGGTCGGCCCGATCTCGCGCAGGTCGGTCATCATCGTGT
>DOIS01000062.1:9433-9566 GCA_003511785.1 Paracoccaceae bacterium | reverse complement strand
CGCCCTGAAATTCGTTGAAGATGGCGCGATAGGGCTTGCCCATCACGTTGGCCAGCACCGAAAGACGGCCCCGGTGCGGCATCCCGATGACGATCTCCTTGAGACCCAGCGCACCGCCGCGCTTGATGATCTG
>DOIS01000062.1:0-9096 GCA_003511785.1 Paracoccaceae bacterium | reverse complement strand
CCGCGCTTGATGATCTGCTCCATCGCGGGGATCAGGCTTTCGCCGCCGTCCAGGCCGAAGCGCTTGGTGCCCATGTATTTGACATGCAGGAATTTCTCGAACCCCTCGGCCTCGACCATCTTGTTGAGGATGGCGCGGCGCCCCTCGCGGGTGAAGGCGATCTCCTTGCCCAACCCCTCGATCCGTTCCTTGAGCCAGGCGGATTGCTCGGGGTCCGAGATGTGCATGTATTGCAGCGCGAAAGTGCCGCAATAGGTGCGCTGCACGATCTCCATGATCTGGCGCATGGTCGCAACCTCGAGCCCCAGCACCTTGTCGATGAAGATGGGCCGGTCCATGTCGGCCTCGGTGAAGCCATAGGTCTTGGGGTCCAGCTCGGGGTGCGGGGTCTGGTCGCGCATCCCCAGCGGGTCCAGATCGGCCACCAGGTGGCCGCGGATACGATAGGCGCGGATGATCATCAGGGCGCGGATCGAGTCGAGCACCGCGCGCTTGATCTCGTCATCGGTGACTTCCAGCCCCTTCTCGGCGGCCTTGGCCTTGATCTTGTCGCCGGCGGCCTTGGCCTCGGCCGGGGCGGCGGGATACTCGCCGGTCAGCGCCCCGTGCAGATCGTCGGCCGGGGTGGGCGGCCAGTCCTTGCGCGCCCAGGAGGGGCCGGTCGCGTCCGCCTGCACGTCCTTTTCCGCATCGCCCAACTGGCGAAAGAACTCGGCCCAGGCCGCATCGACCGCGCCGGGGTCGCGGGCATACTGGGCATAAAGCTGCTCCAGGTAGGCCGCGTTATGGCCCTGCATGAAGCTTGAGACGCGGAAGGTGTCGTTGGGGGATTGATCGGTCATTGGGAAACCTCACTGGGGTTGGGACCGTAGGCATTGGGGCCCGGCTGGCCGGGGCGGGCGAGCCACCACAGCACCAGCAGGGGAGAGATCGTCAGCACGATCAGCGTCGGGATCAGGATCAGGGCCGTAGCGCGGGTGAAGAACAGGTCCAGCCCGCCGCCATGGGCGAAAAGGCCGGCCGTGCCGATGCCGAAGATGAGCACCGCGAAGGCCGACGCCATCAGGATCAACGGCAGCAGCACGAAAAAGCCGCTGCGCCCGGTGTCGTGCATCCGCCGCCAGGCGACCGCGAGATGCGGCAGGAACACGATCAGCGCGACGATGCTGCCCACCGGCTGCGGAGAGGTGGCGAGCGTGGCGCTGGCGCCCTCGGCCTCGATCCGCGTCACAGTGGAGAAGAACTGCCAGTCGATGATCGCGGCGAGCACGCTCCAGATCACGATGAACAGAACGAAATACCAATACTCGGGGCGAGAGGCCCGCCCCGAGAACGTGACGTATTTTCGAAAACACGTCCTTATGGCCTGGTTGAAGGTCACCCCTTGTCGATCGCGTCGAGCACGGCCTCGCCCAGGGTGGCGGGGCTGTCGGCGACCACGATGCCAGCGGCTTTCATCGCCTCGATCTTGTCCTCGGCGCCGCCCTTGCCGCCGGCGACGATGGCGCCCGCGTGGCCCATGCGGCGGCCCGGAGGCGCGGTGCGGCCCGCGATGAAGCCGGCGGTGGGCTTCCAGCGGCCGCGCTTCTTCTCGTCGGCCAGGAATTGCGCCGCCTCTTCCTCGGCCGAGCCGCCGATCTCGCCGATCATGATGATGCTTGTCGTTTCGTCATCGGCCAGGAACCACTCCAGCACGTCGATATGTTCGGTGCCCTTGATCGGGTCGCCGCCGATGCCCACGCAGGTGGACTGGCCCAGGCCCACATCGGTTGTCTGTTTCACGGCCTCATAGGTAAGCGTGCCCGAGCGGCTCACAACCCCCACGCTGCCGCGCTTGTGGATGTGGCCCGGCATGATGCCGATCTTGCAGGCGTCGGGCGTGATGACACCAGGGCAGTTCGGGCCGATCAGGGTCGATTTCGACCCCTCCAGCGCGCGCTTGACCTTCATCATGTCGAGAACCGGGATGCCCTCGGTGATGCAGACGATCACTTCCATTTCGGCGTCGATCGCCTCCATGATCGAGTCGGCGGCGAAGGGCGGGGGCACGTAGATCACCGTGGCGTTGGCCTCGGTCTCGTGCTTGGCCTCGTGGACCGAGTTGAACACGGGCAGGTCGAGATGGGTCTGCCCGCCTTTGCCCGGCGTCACCCCGCCGACCATTTTCGTGCCATAGGCGATGGCCTGCTCGGTGTGAAAGGTGCCCTGCGAGCCGGTCAGACCCTGGCAGATGACTTTGGTGTTCTCGTTGATAAGGACGGCCATTGGTGGCGTTCTCCTGTTTGTCGCATTTGCAGGCCCGCGAGCGCGCGGGCTAGGTGTTTGTTTCGGTCACGGCGAGGCGATACTCCGCCCCGCGTGGCCTGTTCTGATCGCGGCTGGTGAAGATCACGCGGGTCTTGCCGGTGCCTTGCTGGACTCAGACACGCTCCGCCCCCGGCGCCAGGGCCGGGTCAGCGGCGCGCGCCTCGGGAAACAAGCGGGGGATCGCCGCTTCGACGCGCTGGGTCTGGCCCGAGCGGGCCAGGGCCACGACGCCGCAGCTGCGCCCCTTCGGCCCCTCATTGACCAGCACCGCCGGGCGGGTGTCGTCCATCAGCCAGACCCGGCTTCCCGATCCGCTTTCCTTCGAGGCTGGCACGAAGCTGGCCTGTCTGAGCGCGGTCGCAAAGCTCTCCCCGCTCTCCAGCGGCGCCGCGCAATAGCGCGCGAAACTGCCGGTGAAGGCGGCGGGGCTGGCGAGGGGCACCTTTTTCCAGGGCCGCATGTTGGACAGTTCGACCGCATCGGCCGAGTTGTCCACGCAGCCTGTCAGCGTCAGCCCCGCCCCGGCCGCAACTGCCCAAGCGCACGCCCGGAGAGGCGTGGCGTGGCGGGCGGTGCTGCGGCTGTGGCGTGGCATCGCGTGATCTTCCCCGGTTCAGCCCTTGACCGCCTTGACGATCTTCTGGGCGCCGTCCTTGAGGTCGTCGGCGGCGATCACGTCGAGGCCGGAGGAGTTGATGATCTCCTTGCCCTTGTCCACGTTCGTGCCCTCAAGGCGCACCACCAGCGGCACTTTGAGGCCCACTTCCTTCACGGCGGCGACCACGCCCTCGGCGATCACGTCGCAGCGCATGATGCCACCGAAGATGTTGACGAGGATGCCCTTCACCTGAGGATCGGAGGTGATGATCTTGAACGCCTCGGTCACCTTGTCCTTGGTGGCCCCGCCGCCCACGTCGAGGAAGTTCGCGGGCTCGGCACCGTAGAGCTTGATGATGTCCATCGTGGCCATCGCCAGGCCCGCACCGTTCACCATGCAGCCGATTTCGCCGTCGAGCGCGATATAGTTGAGGTCGTATTTCGACGCCTGGAGTTCCTTGGGGTCCTCCTCGGTGGTATCGCGCAGCTCTGCGATGTCGGAATGGCGGTAGATCGCGTTGCCGTCGAAGCCCAGCTTGGCGTCCAGCACCTTCAGATCGCCGCCGTCGGTGACGATCAGCGGGTTGATCTCGAGCATCTCCATGTCCTTCTCGACGAAGGCGTGGTAGAGTTGACCCATCAGCTTCACGCATTGCTTGATCTGCGGCCCTTCGAGCCCCAGCGAGAAGGCGATGCGGCGGCCATGGAACGGCTGGTAGCCGGTGGCCGGATCGACGGAGAAGGACAGGATCTTCTCGGGGGTCTCGGCGGCGACCTCCTCGATGTCCATGCCGCCTTCGGTGGAGCAGACGAAGGAAACACGGCTGGTCACACGGTCCACCAGCAGCGCCAGGTAGAGTTCGCGCTCGATGCCGCTGCCGGCCTCGATATAGATGCGGTTGACCTGCTTGCCCGCGGGGCCGGTCTGGTGCGTAACCAGGGTGCGTCCCAGCATCTTCTTGGCCTCTTCGGCCGCCTCTTCGACCGATTTGGCCAGGCGCACGCCACCCTTTTCGCCGGCATCGGCCTCCTTGAACGAGCCCTTGCCCCGGCCCCCGGCATGGATCTGCGCTTTGACGACCCAAAGCGGGCCGTCCAGCTCGCCCGCGGCGGACTTGGCTTCCTCGGCGCGGGTGACGACGCGGCCATCGCTGACCGGCGCGCCATAGGTGCGCAGAAGGGCCTTGGCCTGGTATTCGTGGATGTTCATGGAAACTGTCCCGTGTTGCTGCGATCACGGGGCGGTATACTTAGGTATGGCGACGGACGATAACGTTTTTTCGGAAAAAACCGGGATTCGCCGGTTTTAGCCGGTTTTGTGATCACACGATTTTTCTGCGTGATCACAAATGATGCCTTTGGGCGGCGACGCAACGAGCGCAGAATCAAACCCGGCAAAGAATAAAGGCCCGCCATTCCGGCGGGCCTCTTTTTTTCATGTCCGTTGGCTCAGGCCAGCGACTCGTCGATGCCCTTGCAGGCGTCGACTAGGCCCTTCACGGCCTCGACGGACTTGTCGAACATCTCCTGCTCTTCCTTGTTGAGCTGGATGTTCATGATCTTCTCGACGCCGCCGGCGCCGATCACCGTGGGCACGCCAACATACATGTCCTTCACGCCCAGCTCGCCATCGCAATAGGCGGCACAGGGCAGAACGCGTTTCTGGTCCTTGAGGAAAGCCTCGGCCATCTCGATCGCCGAGGTGGCCGGCGCGTAGAAGGCCGAGCCAGTCTTGAGCAGGCCGACGATCTCGGCGCCGCCGTCGCGGGTGCGCTGCACGATCGCGTCCAGCTTGTCCTGGGTGGTCCAGCCCATCTTGACCAGGTCGGGCAGCGGGACGCCGGCAACGGTCGAATAGCGCACCGACGGCACCATCGTGTCGCCATGCCCGCCCAGGACGAAAGCGGTGACGTCCTTCATCGACACGCCGAATTCCAGCGACAGGAAGTGACGGAAGCGGGCCGAGTCCAGCACGCCGGCCATGCCGCAGACCTTGCTGTGCGGCAGGCCCGAGAACTCGCGCAGGGCCCAGACCATCGCGTCGAGCGGGTTGGTGATGCAGATCACGAAGGCGTCGGGGGCGTGGTCGCGGATGCCCTCGCCCACGGATTTCATCACCTTGAGGTTGATGCCCAGCAGGTCGTCGCGGCTCATCCCCGGCTTGCGCGGGACGCCGGCGGTGACGATGCAGACATCGGCGCCGGCGATGTCCTCGTAGGATTGCGTGCCCTTCAGCGCGGCATCGAACCCCTCGGAGGGGCCGGATTCGGCGATGTCCAGCGCCTTGCCTTCGGGGGTGCCCTCGGCAATGTCGAACAGGACGACATCGCCCAGTTCCTTGAGCGCGGCGAGATGGGCGAGGGTGCCGCCGATCTGTCCCGCGCCGATCAGCGCAATCTTGGGTCTGGCCATGGATTTTCTCTCCGGTCCGGTGAAATTTGCGCGTTGGGTAAGGTGTAACGGGCCGCCGCGCAAGGCCCCGGCGCTGCGGCACGGGCGCGCGCGAACCTGTGCAGCCGCCGCGACCTGCGCTAAACCGGCGTCAGCCAAGCGATTTGAGAGGCGCGGGCATGGTCGATCTGACATGGAGCTTTTTCGCCGTGGCGGCGCCGGCGGTGATCTTTGTCGGCATCTCCAAGGGCGGCTTCGGTTCGGGCGCGGCCTTTGCCGCGGCGACGATTCTCGCCTTGATCGTCGATCCGCGCGCGGCGCTGGGGATCATGCTGCCGCTGCTCATGTTGATCGACGTGGCCTCGCTCAAGACCTATTGGGGCGCTGGAGTTGGCCGGATGCGCGGCTGCTGCTTTTGGGGGGTGTGCCGGGGACGGTGCTGGGCATAGCGCTCTTTCGCGTGGCCGACGCCGATACGCTGCGGCTCTTGATCGGTGCGGTGTCGCTGGGATTCGTGGCCTGGCCCCTGTCGCAGCGACAGGGGCTGATCCGCCCCTTCGAGCGGCGTCTGCCGGCACGGGCCGGGCTGCTTGCCGGGGTGGTCGCGGGATTCACCAGTTTTATCAGCCACGCCGGCGGCCCGCCCGCGGCGGTCTATCTGCTGTCGCAGCGGCTGGACAAGACGCGCTACCAGGCGACGACGGTGTTGCTGTTTTGGGTGCTCAACATCGTGAAATTCGTGCCCTACACCTTTCTCGGGCTGTTCACGGCCCAGACCGCGCTGGCCAACCTGGCGCTGGCGCCCTTCGCGCTACTGGGCACCTGGATCGGCATCCGGGCACATTGGTACGTGTCCGAACGCCTGTTCTTCGGCTTGACCTACGCTCTGCTGAGCGTGACCGGGGCCAAGCTGATCTGGGATGCCTTAATCTGAGAGCGCGCCCCTGTCAGGCGTCGAGCCCCGGTGGCGGGACCATGCCCGCCATCGCCTCGAACGCCTCGCCCGCCGCCACAAGGCAGGTGATTCCGTCGGGCCGTGTGACGATGATTGTCCAACTCCCGGTCTCGGGCGAGGCGAAAACCTCGATCACCGCGCCCTGTCCCGACAGTCCGATGCTCTGTCGTGTCTCGCCGTAATCCCCGCCCAGCCGGTCCAGAACCACCGGGCGCGGCGCGCAATTCCGCCCGCCCTCCGCCCCGGCCGCCTGTGCGGCGAGCGCCAGAGCGCCCAGCGCCATCGTCATCTGCACCATGATCTTGCCCATCGTCTTGCCCCCTTTTCCCGCGTGATCCGGGCGGCGCTCAGGCGCGGCCCGATGCGAGGAGCCTGCCGCTCAACTTGCTGCGAAATGGTTAACGCACCGTTCACACCCCGTTGCGCAGCAGGGTTTTCGCTGCATCGCGGCGATTACGGGTTGAACTTTCCGCAAAAGAATGACCTATTCCGCGCAACTTTCTGACCCAGGAGACCTCGATGGACCTTCGTACGCGCCCCTTCCGCTCCGTTCTCTACATTCCCGGCTCGAAACCCCGGGCGCTGGACAAGGCGCGGTCGCTGCCGGTCGATGCCATCATCTTCGACCTTGAGGACGCGGTTTCGGCCGAGGAGAAGGACAACGCGCGCGAAACGCTCAAGGCGGCATTGACGGAGGGCGGCTATGACCCGCGCGTCAAGATCGTGCGGATCAACGGGCTGGACACCGAATGGGGGCGCTCTGATGCCGAGGCGGTGCGCCAGATGGACGCCGACGCGGTTCTTCTGCCCAAGGTGAATGGCCCGGAAGACATCGACGCGCTGGTCGAGATCACCGGCGAACTGCCGGTTTGGGCGATGATGGAGACGCCGCGCGGAATGCTGAACGCCGCCGAGATCGCGGCGCATCCGCTGCTCAAGGGCATGGTCATGGGCACCAACGATCTCGCCAAGGAATTGCAGACCCGCTTTCGCGCCGACCGCCTGCCGATGATGACCGGGCTGGGCCTGTGCCTTCTGGCGGCCAAGGCCGAGGGGCTGGTGATCGTGGACGGAGTCTATAACGCCTTCAAGGACGAAGACGGCCTGCGCGCCGAGTGCGATCAGGGCCGCGACATGGGCTTTGACGGCAAGACGCTGATCCATCCGGCGCAGGTGGATGTGGCCAATACCGCCTTTGCCCCTTCCGAGGACGAGATCGACCTGGCCCGCCGCCAGATCGTCGCCTTCGAGGAGGTCGAGGCCAGCGGGCAGGGCGTCGCCGTGGTGGACGGCAAGATCGTCGAGAATCTGCATATTGCCACCGCCCGGGAAACTCTGGCAAAAGCCCGGGCAATCGAGGCTTTGCAGGAAGGGTGAGACCATGGGCTATCCGATACTGATCGCGGGGGTGGTCCTTTGGTGGGCCGCGCACCTGTTCAAACGCGCCGCGCCCGCCCGCCGCGCGGCGATGGGTGACAAGGGCAAGGGCGCCGTCGCGCTGGCGCTGGTCCTGTCCCATCGTCCTGATGGTGCTGGGTTACAAATGGGCCGATCCGGGCTTCGTCTGGGCGCCGCCAGCCTTCATGGTGCATATCAACAACCTGCTGGTGCTGATCGCGATCTGGATGATGAGCCCCGCCGGCAAGAAGGGGCGCATCCTCAACGGGGTCCGCCACCCGATGCTGATCGGCTTCGCGCTCTGGGCGCTGGCGCACCTGCTGGTCAATGGCGACTGGACCTCCATCGTGCTCTTCGGCGGGCTGCTGCTGTGGGTGCCGGTGCAGATGGCCGCCATAAACCGGGCGGACCCCGGCTGGACCCCGGAGACGCCGGGCAGCCTGGCCAAGGACGCGATGTTCTTCGTGGCCTCGGTCGTGCTGCTGGCGGTGATCGGTTACATCCACGCCTGGCTGAGCCCCTGGCCCTTCCCGCAATGACCCGGATCTACCGACTGCTGACCGAGGACGACACCTCGGCTTTCTGCCACAAGGTCTCTCTGGCCTTGTCCAAAGGGTGGGAGTTGCACGGTTCCCCCAGCATGGCGTTCGATGCGGCGCGCGGCGTGATGCGCTGCGCGCAGGCGGTGACGAAAGAGATCGACGCGCCCTATACCCCTGACCCCTGACATGAAACTGGGAGATCAATAGATGGCCAAGACCAATTCGGGCCGCTTCTTCGAGGATTACAGCATCGGCCAGGTGATCCGCCACGCCGTCCCGCGCACCGTCTCGGGCGGCGAGCGGGCGCTCTATCACGCGCTCTACCCGGCGCGCCACGCGCTCTATTCCTCGGATGCCTTCGCGCAGTCCTGCGGCCTGGCGGAAAGCCCGATCGACGATCTTGCCGCCTTTCACGTCGTGTTCGGCAAGACGGTGCCGGATGTCTCGCTCAATGCGGTGGCGAACCTGGGCTATGCCGAGGGGCGCTGGCTGCTGCCGGTCTATCCCGGCGACACGTTGCGGTCGGAATCCGAGGTGATCGGCCTGAAACAGAATTCCAACGGCAAGACCGGCGTGGTCTGGGTCCGCACGCGCGGTCTCAACCAGCGCGACCAGATTGTGATGGACTATGTGCGCTGGGTGATGGTGCGCAAGTCCGACCTGGACGCGCCCGCCCCCGATACCACCGTGCCCGAGTTGAAACCGGTGCTGGAGGCGGGCGATCTCACGATCCCCGAGGGGCTGGATTTCTCGGGCTATGACTTCACGCTCGCCGGCGAGCCGCACCGCTGGGGCGACTACGAGATCGGCGAGAAGATCGACCATGTGGACGGCGTTACCATCGAGGAAGCCGAGCACATGATGGCCACGCGCCTTTGGCAGAACACCGCCAAGGTGCATTTCGAC
>DOIS01000147.1 GCA_003511785.1 Paracoccaceae bacterium | reverse complement strand
AATATCGCGGCTATGACAGCGCCGGCATCGCCACGGTGAGCGCGGGGCGGCTGGACCGTCGCCGCGCCGTGGGCAAACTGGTGAACCTCTCCGACCTCCTGGTGCACGACCCGCTGCGCGGCAAGTCGGGGATCGGCCATACCCGCTGGGCCACCCACGGCGCCCCTTCGGTGGGCAACGCCCACCCGCACCGGGCCGGCCGGGTGGCGGTGGTGCATAACGGCATCATCGAGAATTACCGCGCCCTGCGCGACGAGTTGGCCGGCCGCGGCGTGGGCTTCGAGACCGAGACCGATACCGAGACCGTGGCGCTTCTGACAGAGTTGCACCTGGCCGACGGGCTGGACCCGGTCGCGGCCGCCTTCCGCACGCTGGACAAGCTCGACGGCGCCTTCGCGTTGGCCTTCCTCTTCGACGGCGAGGAGGACCTGATCGTGGCCGCACGCAAGGGCTCGCCCCTGGCCATAGGCCATGGCGAGACCGAGATGTATATCGGCTCGGACGCCATCGCGCTGGCCCCGCTCACCGACCGGATCACCTATCTCGAAGAGGGCGACCGCGCGGTGATCCGCCGCGCCGGTGCCGAGATCCGCGACGGCGCGGGCCGGTCGGTCACCCGCGAGACCCGCACGATCCGCATGGATGGCGCGCAGGTCGACAAGGGCGGGCACAAGCATTTCATGGCCAAGGAGATCGCCGAGCAGCCCGAGGTCATCGCCGAGGCGATCCGTCACTACCTGCCCACCGGTGCCGATACCGTCCAGCTGCCCGACAGCGCGCCGGATTTCGCCCGGGTCGACCGGCTGACACTGGTGGCCTGCGGCACCGCCTATTACGCCTGCGTGGTCGCGAAGTACTGGTTCGAGCAACTGGCCCGCATCCCGGTCGAGGTCGATATCGCCTCCGAGTTCCGCTATCGCGAGCCGCCCTTGCCCGCGGGCACCGTGGCGCTTTTCGTCAGCCAGTCGGGCGAGACCGCCGACACGCTCGCCGCGCTGCGCTATTGCCGCGACAAGGCCGACCGCATCCTGTCGGTGGTCAACGTTCCGGAAAGCTCGATCGCGCGGGAAAGCGACCTGGCGCTGCCGATCCATGCCGGGATCGAGATCGGCGTGGCCTCGACCAAGGCCTTCACCTGCCAGCTGACCGTGCTGCTGATGCTGGCGCTCAAGGCCGCGCAGGATCGCGGCACGCTGGAGGCCAAGGCGCTGGCCGACCATGCCGGCGCCCTGCGCGGCCTGCCCGCGGTCCTGAGCACCGCGCTCGAACAAAACGAAACCCTGCGCCGGGCCGCGCTGAGCCTCTCCGAGGCGCGCGACGTGCTGTTCCTGGGACGCGGGCTGATGTTCCCGCTGGCCCTGGAGGGGGCGCTGAAACTCAAGGAAATCAGCTATATCCACGCCGAAGCCTATGCGTCGGGCGAGTTGAAGCACGGCCCCATCGCGCTCATCGACCGGCATATGCCGGTGGTGGTCTTCGCGCCCCGCGACGGGCTGTTCGACAAGACCGTGTCGAACATGCAGGAGGTGATGGCGCGCAAGGGCAAGGTGATGCTGATCTCGGACCGGCAGGGCCTGGACGAGACCGGGGCCGAGCTTTGGCTGTCGGTCGAGATGCCGCGCGTCCATCCCAGCCTGACACCGATCCTCTACGCCCTACCTGCGCAATTGCTGGCCTATCACACGGCGGTGGCCAAGGGCACGGATGTGGACCAGCCCCGCAACCTCGCCAAATCCGTGACAGTGGAGTAGGACCATGGGCAAGCAGTTCGACCGCCTCGAAGACGCGCATCGCCGCTTCATCGAGGAGCAGCACCTGTTCTTCTGTGCCAGCGCCGCGCCCGAGGGCCGGGTGAACCTCTCGCCCAAGGGGATGGACAGCCTTCGGGTGCTGGGCGCCGACCGGATCGTCTGGATGAACCTCACCGGTTCGGGAAACGAGACCGCCGGGTACCTGCTGGAAAGCCCGCGCATGACCTTGATGTGGTGTTCCCTCACCACGCGCCCGATGATCATGCGCGCTTATGGCACCGCGCGCACCCTGCACGAGGGCGATGCCGACTGGCCCGCGCTGGCGGGCCTGTTCCCCGCGCATCGTTCCGCGCGGCAGATCTTCGACATGGCGGTGGAGATGGTGCAGACCTCCTGCGGCTATGCGGTGCCGTTCATGGACTACGCCGGCGAGCGCGACACAATGCAGAAATGGGTGGATGCCAAGCCCGACGCCGAGCTGCGCGCCTACTGGCCCGAGCGCAACGCCCGCACCCTCGACGGCAAGCCCACCGGCGTTCCGGGGAGCTGACCCCGCCGCCACCGACAAGCGCGCCCGCCCGATCGAACCGGGCCCGCCCCGGTTTTCCTCTTGCGAAATATACTTCGGGGGAGTCCCCGCGGGGGACGGGGGCAGCGCCCCCACCCTTCCGACCTTGCCCGCCGCGCGCACCCCTTGATCGCGTCCGCCGCCCGCGCCACTCTGCGCGTCATGCACGATCCGTTCCTCGCGCAGATCCGCGCACAGGCCGACCCCGAGCGCGCCGCCAAGGCCGCCGCCTATCACAAGGCGCCGCGCCCCTATCTCGGCGTGCCCAACCCCGCGCTCGACGTATTGGCCCGAGACTGGCGCCGCACGCTTGGCGTCGAGACGCGCGTGGCGGTGGCGCGCGGGCTCTGGGACACCGACATCTACGAAGCGCGGGTGGCGGCGGCCAAGCTGCTGACCCAGGCACGCCTGCGCCCCGATGACGGTGCCTGGGCGCTGATCGAGAGCTGGGTGCCGGAATTCGACAGCTGGGCCATCGCCGATCACGCCTGCATGGCCGGACAGCGCCGCCTGCTGGCAGACCCCGACCGTCTGGACGCGGTCGAAAGCTGGACCCGGTCACCGCACATGTGGAGCCGCCGGGCGGCTCTGGTGATCACCCTGCCCTGGACCAAACAGCGCCACGCCAAAGCCCGCGACCTGGCCCGGCGCGAGCGCATCCTGGGCTGGGCGGCGGGCTACGTGCAGGATCGCGACTGGTTCATCCAGAAGGCCGTGGCCTGGTGGTTGCGCGATCTGAGCAAACGCGACCCGGACCGCGTGCGGGCCTTTCTCGAGGCTCATGGCGACACGATGAAACCCTTCGCCCGGCGCGAGGCTGGGAAATACCTCTCGGCCTGAGCGGCGCAAATCCTCCACGAGGATTTGCCCCCAGACTTTCAACGAAAGTCTGTCTCAGCCGCGCGCCGAGACCTCGACCGGCGCGAGTTCCGTGAGCGGGATGTCCAGCGCCTGCATTGCCTGCGGCGACATGCGGCTGCCCGAGCCCGGCGCCCCGCCCGAAGGCAGAAGCGTCATGCGCACCCATTTGCCGTTGGCCGGGTTGGTTACGCGACCCTCGGTCTCGACGCTCACCAGCGGCGTCTCGATCCACAGCCCCGGACGGGTCGGATCGCCCAGGCCCGCCACGGTGCGGCCCTCGCCCCGGGCGGCGGTCTCGGGCGCTACGTCAACCGCGTCCGGGTCCGCCTCGGCCACCTCCGCCGGCGCCTCCTCGACCGGGCCGGGGGGCGGCAGGGCGGTTTCCACCTTGCGGTCGAACGGGTTGAGGCCGCAGGCGGCCAGCATCAGCGGGAGGGTCAGGATCACATGGCGCATGGGCGCATGCTAGCCGGGGGCGGCGGTGCGCGCAATCGGTCCCTGCCCCCTTGCCCGCGGACCGGCGGACCTTTACCTAGAGGGCATGATTGCGCATTTGATCGACATCTTCGCCCGCGCCATCACCTATCTGCGCAGCTC
>DOIS01000315.1 GCA_003511785.1 Paracoccaceae bacterium | reverse complement strand
CCGTCCATGTACTGCTGTTCGAAATCCTTCACCTGGTCGCGGGTGTCTTCGACGATGCCCCACTTGTCCTCGGGGATGACCATGTCATCCTTGCCGAAAGAGATGCCCGCCTTGAACGCCTCCTCGAAACCGAGGGACATGATCTGGTCGCAGAAGATGACCGACTCCTTCTGACCGCAATAGCGATAGACGGTGTCGATGACCTGCTGCACCTCTTTCTTGCGCAGAAGCTTGTTGACCAGTTCGAACGGCGCCTTGGCGTTCTTGGGCAGGAGCGCCCCCAAACGGACGCGGCCCGGTGTGGTCTCGAAGCGCTTGAGAACCTCGTTGCCTTCCTCGTCGATCTGCGGGATGCGCGCGGTGATCCGGGCGTGCAGGCTCACCTCGCCGGCGTCCAGCGCGTGAACCACCTCGTCGATCGACGAGAACACCATGCCCTCGCCCTTCATGCCGGCGCGCTCCAGCGTGACATAGTAAAGGCCGAGGATCATGTCCTGCGACGGCACGATGATCGGAGCGCCGTTGGCCGGCGACAGCACGTTGTTCGTGGACATCATCAGGACGCGCGCTTCCAACTGCGCCTCAAGGCTCAGCGGAACGTGCACGGCCATCTGGTCGCCATCGAAATCGGCGTTGAAGGCGGAACAGACCAGCGGATGCAGCTGGATCGCCTTGCCTTCGATCAGCACCGGCTCGAACGCCTGGATGCCGAGGCGGTGCAGCGTCGGTGCACGGTTCAGCATCACCGGATGCTCGCGGATGACCTCGTCGAGGATGTCCCAGACCTCCGGGCGCTCCTTCTCGACCAGTTTCTTCGCCTGTTTCACGGTGCTGGAGAGACCTTTGGCCTCGAGCCGCGAATAGATGAAGGGCTTGAACAGCTCCAGCGCCATCTTCTTGGGCAACCCGCACTGGTGCAGCTTCAGTTCCGGGCCGGTCACGATGACCGAACGGCCCGAGAAGTCGACCCGCTTGCCCAGCAGGTTCTGGCGGAACCGGCCCTGCTTGCCCTTGAGCATGTCCGAGAGCGATTTCAGCGGCCGCTTGTTGGCGCCGGTGATGACCCGGCCGCGACGGCCGTTGTCGAACAGCGCATCGACGGATTCCTGCAGCATCCGCTTCTCGTTGCGCACGATGATGTCGGGCGCACGCAGCTCGATGAGCCGCTTGAGGCGATTGTTGCGATTGATGACCCGACGATAGAGATCGTTCAGATCCGAGGTGGCGAAGCGGCCGCCATCCAGTGGCACCAGCGGGCGCAGTTCCGGCGGAATGACCGGGATCACGGTCATCACCATCCACTCGGGCCGGTTGCCGGATTCCAGGAAGCTCTCAACGACCTTCAGCCGCTTGATGATCTTCTTGGGCTTCAACTCGCCGGTGGCTTCGGCCAGGTCCGCGCGCAGCTGCTCGGCCTCGGCCTCGAGGTCGATCATCGCCAGCATCTCGCGGATCGCCTCGGCGCCGATATTGGCGGTGAAGGCATCCATGCCATAGGCATCCTGAGCGTCCATGAACTCCTCTTCCGAGAGCATCTGGCCGTATTGCAGGTCGGTGAGACCGGGCTCGATCACCACGTAGTTCTCGAAGTAGAGCACACGCTCAAGATCGCGCAGGGTCATGTCAAGCATCAGGCCGATGCGCGAGGGCAGCGACTTGAGGAACCAGATATGCGCGACCGGGGCGGCCAGCTCGATATGGCCCATGCGCTCGCGACGGACCTTTTGCAGCGTCACCTCGACGCCGCACTTCTCGCAGACGACGCCGCGATACTTCATGCGCTTGTACTTGCCGCAGAGGCACTCGTAATCCTTGATCGGACCGAAGATGCGCGCGCAGAACAGGCCGTCACGCTCGGGCTTGAAGGTCCGGTAGTTGATCGTCTCGGGCTTCTTGATCTCGCCATAGGACCACGAGAGGATGCGCTCGGGGCTGGCCAGCGAGACCTTGATCTCGTCGAACACCTTGGTGGGCGTCAGCGGGTTGAACGGGTTGTTCGTCAGTTCCTGGTTCATTTTGATACCTCGATATGAGCGGAAGGGGGGATCGGCACGCCGTTTTCTTTCGAAAGAAAACGGGCCGGAATTTTTCAAAAATTCCAGCGCGTTCCGTTATTCCTCGTCCTCCGCGTCCAGGAGTTCCATGTTCAGGCCGAGGCCGCGGACTTCCTTCACGAGCACGTTGAAGCTCTCGGGAACGCCCGCCTCGAAATTGTCCTCGCCCTTGACGATGCTTTCATAGACCTTGGTCCGGCCCGCCACGTCGTCCGACTTGACCGTCAGCATCTCCTGCAAGGTGTAGGCCGCGCCATAGGCTTCCAGCGCCCAGACTTCCATCTCGCCGAAGCGCTGGCCGCCGAACTGCGCCTTGCCGCCCAGCGGCTGCTGGGTCACCAGGCTGTAAGGTCCGGTCGAACGCGCGTGGATCTTGTCGTCCACCAGGTGGTGCAGCTTGAGCAGATACTTGACGCCCACGGTCACGGGACGGGCGAACTGCTCGCCGGTGCGGCCGTCGAACAGGATCGACTGCCCGCTCTGCGAGAAGCCCGCGCGCACCAGCGCGTCGTTGACATCCGGCTCCTTGGCGCCATCGAAAACCGGGGTGGCGATCGGCACGCCACGGGTCACGTTGCCGGCAGCCTCCAGAAGCGTCTCCTCGTCCATGTTCGCAATGCCTTCGTCATAGACATCGTCACCATAGGCGTGGTGCATGGCCTCGCGCACCGGTGTCAGGTCGCCGTCGCGGCGATAAGCCTGAAGCGCATCGTCCACCTTGATCCCCAGGCCGCGCGCGGCCCAGCCCATGTGGGTTTCCAGGATCTGGCCGACGTTCATGCGCGAGGGCACGCCCAGCGGGTTGAGGCAGATATCGACCGGCGTGCCATCCTCGAGGAACGGCATGTCCTCCATCGGCACCACCTTGGACACCACGCCCTTGTTGCCGTGACGCCCGGCCATCTTGTCGCCTGGCTGCAGCTTGCGCTTCACCGCGACGAACACCTTGACCATCTTCATCACGCCCGGGGGCAGGTCGTCGCCGCGGCGCACCTTCTCGACCTTGTCTTCGAAACGGGCATCGAGCGTGCGCTTCTGCGCCTCGTACTGCTCGTTGAGCGCCTCGACGATCTGCGCGTCCTGCTCCTCGGCCAGCGCCAGCTGCCACCACTGGCCGCGCGGCAGTTGCGACAGCAGGTCCTCGGTGATTTCCGAGTTCGCCTTGACCCCCTTGGGCCCCTTCACCGCGGTCTTGCCCAGGATCAGATCCTTGAGACGGGCATAGATGTTGCGGTCCAGGATCGCCAACTCGTCGTCGCGGTCGCGGGCCAGGCTTTCGACCTCTTCACGTTCGATCTGGAGCGCGCGCTCGTCCTTCTCGACGCCGTGGCGGTTGAACACGCGGACTTCCACGACCGTGCCGAAATCGCCCGGCTTCACGCGCAGCGAGGTGTCGCGCACGTCCGAGGCCTTCTCACCGAAGATGGCGCGGAGCAGCTTTTCTTCCGGCGTCATAGGGCTTTCGCCCTTGGGGGTGATCTTGCCCACCAAAATGTCGCCCGGCTCCACGTCCGCGCCGATATAGACGATCCCCGCCTCGTCGAGATTGCGCAGCGCTTCCTCGCCCACGTTGGGAATGTCGCGGGTGATCTCTTCCGGGCCGAGCTTGGTATCGCGCGCCGCCACTTCGAATTCCTCGATATGGATCGAGGTGAAAACGTCGTCGCGGGCAATCCGTTCCGAAATAAGGATCGAGTCCTCGTAGTTGTAGCCGTTCCAGGGCATGAAGGCCACGACCACGTTCTTGCCCAGCGCCAGCTCGCCCAGGTCGGTCGAGGGGCCGTCGGCGATGACCTCGCCCTTGACCACCGTGTCGCCCACCTTGACCAGCGGTTTCTGGTTGATCGTGGTGTTCTGGTTCGAGCGCTGGAACTTGCGCAGGCGATAGATATCAACGCCCGCATCGCCCAGTTCGAGATCCTCGGTCGCTCGGATCACGATCCGCTGCGCGTCGACCTGGTCGATCACCCCGGCCCGGCGCGCCTGAATGGCGGCGCCGCTGTCGATGGCGACCTTTTCCTCGATGCCCGTGCCCACCAGCGGCGCCTCGGCCCGCAGGAGCGGGACCGCCTGGCGCTGCATGTTCGAGCCCATCAGCGCGCGGTTGGCGTCGTCGTTCTCGAGGAACGGGATCAGCGAGGCGGCGACCGAAACCAGCTGCTTGGGCGAGACGTCGATCAGGTCCACGTTCTCGCGCGGGGCCATGGTGTAATCGCCCGCCTGGCGGGTGTTCACCATGTCATTCACGAAATGGCCGTTCTCGTCCAGCGTCGCATTGGCCTGCGCCACGGTGTGGCGCATCTCTTCGGTGGCAGACATGTAATGCACGTCATCCGTCACCTTGGCGTTCTCGACGCGGCGATAAGGCGTCTCGATGAAGCCATACTTGTTGACGCGGGCAAAGGTGGCCAGCGAGTTGATCAGACCGATATTCGGACCTTCCGGCGTCTCGATCGGGCACATCCGGCCGTAATGGGTCGGGTGCACGTCGCGCACCTCGAAGCCGGCGCGCTCGCGGGTCAGACCGCCGGGGCCAAGCGCCGAGAGGCGGCGCTTGTGCGTCACTTCCGAGAGCGGATTGGTCTGGTCCATGAACTGGCTGAGCTGCGAGGAGCCGAAGAACTCGCGCACGGCCGCTGCGGCTGGTTTCGCGTTGATCAGATCCTGCGGCATCACCGTGTCGATCTCGACCGAGGACATGCGTTCCTTGATCGCGCGCTCCATGCGCAGGAGGCCGACGCGATACTGGTTCTCCATAAGTTCGCCCACCGAGCGGACCCGGCGGTTGCCCAGATGGTCGATGTCGTCGATGTCGCCGCGCCCGTCACGCAGGTCGACCAGCGCCTTGACGCAGGCCACGATGTCCTCGGGGTCCAGGGTGCGCTGGGTGTCGGGCTTTTCCAAAGCAAGACGCATGTTCATCTTGACCCGGCCGACGGCCGACAGGTCATAGCGTTCGCTGTCGAAGAACAGCGTGTCGAACAGGGTGCTAGCGGCCTCGACGGTGGGCGGCTCGCCCGGGCGCATCACGCGATAGATGTCCATGAGCGCGGTGTCGCGGTTCATGTTCTTGTCCATCGCCATGGTGTTGCGGATGTAGGGGCCGACATTGATGTTGTCGATGTCGAGCACCGGGATGTCGGTCACGCCCGCGTCGATCAGCTCCTTCACGGTGCCGCCGATCAACTCGCCGTCCTTGTCGTATTCCAGGGTCAGCTCGTCGCCGGCCTCGACGAAGATCGCGCCGGTCTCCTCGTCGATGATGTCCTTGGCGACGAACTTGCCCACGATGTGATCGAAAGGTACCAGAAGCTCGGAGACCTTGCCCTCGTCCTTGATCTTCTTCACCGCGCGGGGCGTCACCTTCTTGCCAGCCTCGGCGATCACTTCGCCGGTCGCGGCGTCGATCAGATCATAGCTGGGACGCGTGCCGCGCACCCGGTCGGGGAAGAAGGGCGTGACCCAGCCCTTGTTCTTCTCGAGCTTGAAATGGATCGTCTCGTAATAGGCATCCATGATGCCTTCCTGATCCAGCCCCAGGGCATAGAGCAGCGTCGTCACCGGCAGTTTGCGGCGCCGGTCGATGCGGGCATAGACGATGTCCTTGGCGTCAAACTCGAAGTCCAGCCAGCTGCCGCGATACGGGATGATGCGGCAGGCGAACAGCAGTTTGCCCGAGGAATGGGTCTTGCCCTTGTCGTGGTCGAAGAACACGCCCGGCGAGCGGTGCATCTGGGACACGATCACGCGCTCGGTGCCGTTGACCACGAAAGTGCCGTTGTCGGTCATCAGGGGCATGTCGCCCATGAAGACGTCCTGTTCCTTGATGTCCTTGACGGACTTGGCGCCGGTGTCCTCGTCCACATCGAACACGATCAGGCGCAGCGTCACCTTCAGCGGGGCCGAATAGGTCATGTCGCGCAGCTGGCATTCCTCGACATCGTATTTCGGCTTCTCGAGCTCGTACTTGACGAATTCCAGCACGCTGGTCTCGTTGAAATCCTTGATCGGGAAGACAGACTGGAACACGCCCATGATACCCTCGCCATCGGTGGGCTCGAGCGCGTCGCCGGAATTCAGGAAGAGATAATACGAGGATTTCTGCACCTCGATCAGGTTCGGCATCTCCAGCACTTCGCGGATCTTGCCGTAGTATTTACGAAGACGTTTCTGGCCAATGAAGCTCTGCGCCATGTCAGATGTCACCTTTGTCAGTTTCTCACCGGTCAGGGGCGCCGCCGGGCACCGGCCCCCCTGGCCCTTCGAGAGGGTGGGTTCGGATCAATTCATGGCCGCCGTCCCGACGGGCGGCCTCCCGATCCGTGAACTCCGCCTTGGAAAGGGCTTGGGAAAAAGCCCTTTCCAAGACAGGTTCGGCTGGACCCGGTTTTCCCGGGTCCAGCCTGATGGTCTCGCAAGATCACACCGCCATGAAGGCCGCGCGCTTGCCTGCATCGCTCAGGCCAGTTCGACCTCGGCGCCAGCTGCTTCCAGCTTGCCCTTGATCTCTTCGGCTTCGGCCTTGTCGACGCCTTCCTTGATCTTGCCGCCGGCTTCGACCAGTTCCTTGGCCTCTTTCAGGCCCAGTCCGGTGATGCCGCGCACTTCCTTGATCACGTTGATCTTCGAGGCGCCGGCGTTCTTCAGAACGACGTCGAACTCGGTCTTTTCCTCTTCGGCTGCGCCGCCGGCATCGCCTGCGGGGCCGGCCATCATGACGGCGCCACCGGCAGCCGGCTCGATGCCGTATTCGTCCTTGAGGATGGTTTTCAGCTCTTGTGCTTCCAGCAGGGTCAGACCGACGATCTCTTCTGCCAGTTTCTTCAGATCAGCCATTTTCTCAGCTCTTTCCGTTTTGATGTGTGTTCCAACGTGTGGGCGCCTGCCCCACGCCGGTCCTTCAGTTCCGACCGCTTACGCAGCCTCGGCCTTCTCTTCGATGGTCGAGAGGATGCTTGCGATATTGCTTGCAGGTGCGCCAATGGCCCCGGCGATGTTCGATGCGGGTGCGCCGATGCAGCTTGCGATCTGAGCGATAAGCTCGTCGCGCGAGGGCATCTTCGACACGGATTCCACACCGGCCCGGTCCAGCAGGTTCTCGCCCATTGCCCCGCCAAGGATCTCGAACTTCTTGTTGTCCTTGGCGAAGTCCTCGGCCACCTTGGCTGCCGCCACGGGGTCCTCGGAATAGGTGAGAACGGTCATCCCCGTCATCAGGTCGGTCATGCCTTCGCACGGCTTTCCCTCGAGGGCGATCTTGGCAAGCCTGTTCTTGGCAACACGCACGGCACTGTCCGCGGCACGAGCACGTGCGCGGAGGTCCTGCATCTCGGCAACTGTCAGACCGACGTAGTGGGCAACCACCACGACGCCAGAGCTTTCGAAGATCTGGCCGAGTTCCTCGACCACTTTCTCTTTCTGGGCTCTATCCACAGTTTCACTCCAATTGTGGGGGTTTCCCCCCGGCTCTCTTCTGGGGCGCCTCGCGGTGCCCCGTTTCGGGTCCAATTTCAGGGTCCCGAGCCAAAACCGCCCGAGGGCGATCATTCTGTCTCGTTCCCCATCTCAGGAAGGATTTATTCGGGGCAGGCCCCGAACCCTCCGTCTCGGACAGGACGGGGGCGCGCAAGGCGTCCCCGCCATTCGGGGCCCGAAGGCCCTGAATTCATGTGCCGATCACTCGGCTGCGGCGTTATCCACGCTCACGGTCACGCCCGGGCCCATGGTCGAGCTGAGCGCGATCTTCTTCATGTAGGTGCCCTTGGCGCCGGCCGGCTTGGCCTTGGACACCGCGGACACGAAGGCGCGGATGTTCTCGACCAGTTTGGCCTCGTCAAACGACGCCTTGCCGACGCCGGCATGAACGACACCGCCTTTCTCGGCCTTGAACTGAACCTCGCCACCCTTGGCGGCCTCAACGGCGGATTTCACATCCATCGTCACGGTCCCGACCTTGGGGTTCGGCATCAGGTTGCGCGGGCCCAGGATCTTGCCCAGACGGCCCACGATCGGCATCATGTCCGGCGTGGCGATGCAGCGGTCGAAGTTGATCTCGCCGCCCTGGATGGTCTCCATCAGGTCCTCGGCGCCCACGATGTCGGCCCCGGCCTCTTTCGCCTCGTCCGCCTTGGCGCCACGGGCGAACACGGCGACGCGCATGTCCTTGCCGGTGCCGTTGGGCAGACCGACGACGCCGCGCACCATCTGGTCCGCGTGCCGGGTATCGACGCCCAGGTTCATGGCGATCTCGACGGTTTCGTCGAATTTCGACTTGGCGTTGGCCTTGATCAGGGCAACGGCCTCCTCGACACTCAAGTTTTCCTTGCCTGCAACGGCTTCGCGTGCGGCGCGGGTGCGTTTTCCAAGCTTGGCCATTACTTCACCTCGATGCCCATGGAGCGGGCCGAGCCCAGGATGATCTTCATCGCCGACTCGATGTCGTTGGCGCTCAGATCCTTCATCTTCGCCTCGGCGATCTCGCGCACCTGCGCGACGGTCACGGTGCCGACGGTTTCGCGCGACGGCGTCTTGGCGCCGGATTTCAGCTTGGCCGCCTTCTTCAGGTAGTACGACGCCGGGGGCGTCTTGATGTCCATGGTGAAGGACTTGTCCTGATAGTAGGTGATGACGGTCGGGCACGGGGCACCCGGCTCCATCTCGGCGGTCTTGGCGTTGAACGCTTTGCAGAATTCCATGATGTTGATGCCGCGCTGACCCAGCGCCGGGCCCACGGGCGGGCTCGGGTCCGCCTGTTTGGCGGGCACTTGCAGTTTCATCGTGCCTGCGAGTTTCTTGGCCATCTGGCCTCTCCTTTTTCCAACACCCTCGGGGCGCGCCCCTCGGGTTCTTCATGTTGTGTGGTCCGGTCCGGGCACCGCGGCACCCTCGCCTCCCACATCCCCGGCGGGCGCGAAGCCCGCCGCTCACCTCAGCCCTGCTTGGAGACTTGGGTGAATTCCAGTTCGACCGGCGTTTCCCGGCCGAAGATCGACACCGACACCTTCAGGCGCTGGTTGTCCTCGTCCACTTCCTCGATCATCCCGTCGAAATCCTCGAACGGACCATCGTTGACCTTGACCTTCTCGCCGATCTCGAAATGGATCAGCGTGCGCGGCGCTTCCTCGCCCTCCTGGACGCGGTTGAGGATCTGGTTCACCTCGGCGTCGCGCATCGGCATCGGGCGCCCCTGGGGGCCGAGAAAGCCGGTAACTCGGTTGATCGAGTTGATCAGGTGATAGCCTCGGTCAGACATTTCCATATGCACCAGCACATAGCCGGGCATGAAGCGGCGCTCGGTCGTCACCTTCTTGCCGCGCCGCACCTCGATCACTTCTTCGGTGGGCACCAGAACCTCGTCGATCTCTTCCTCGAGACCCTGCTCGGCGGCCGATTGCCGGATCTGTTCGGCGATCTTCTTCTCGAAGTTCGAGAGAACGCTGACCGAATACCACCGTTTCGCCATGAGCCTTGCCGTCCTTGTCCTGCCCCGCACACGCAAGACAGCGCGGCGAAAACTTAAATTTCTTCAAGCGGTTGACCCGCTTCTCCCCGGAACAAAAAGCGGCGCGCAACACGAATCGCCGCACGCCAATCTCCAGAGTGGGCTGTCACCTACAAGGCAAACGCCGATTCCGCAAGGGGAGGCGGGCCGTTTTTCGCCACCACGCTGGACGTCAGCCGAAGAAGCCCAGAATTCCCTGAAGCCCGGACCGGATCAACAGATCGACGATGGCGAAGAAAACCGCAGTGAGCGCGGCCATGATGAACACCATCACCGTGGTCAGGAACACCTCGCGCCGCGTGGGCCAAACGACCTTGGCAACCTCGGCGCGGACCTGTTGGATGAACTGGATCGGGTTGGTGGTGGCCATTGGGCGCCTTTCCTGTAGTGATGCGCCGCACCTAACCGCACAAGGCGGCAAATTCAAGGCCGGAGACACATCGCCGGGCGGAACGTGGCAGGGGCAGCAGGGCTCGAACCCGCGACCTACGGTTTTGGAGACCGTCGCTCTACCAACTGAGCTATACCCCTACATAAGTGAAGCTTTATAACAGCGCGCGGCGCGAGACAAGGGGGTTTTTGCCCGCCGCTGACGCGGAACGTCTACGCTGCCCGCCGCAAGGTCGGCACCGCGACTTGGCCAAGCATCTGGGCGGCGAACTCGGGCGACTTGTGGCCCGCGTCCCGTTTCTCGGCCGCGCCCTCGACGGCGAATCGCGGATCGGTGAAGATGCCATCGATCACGGTATCCTCCGGCTGGCTCACCAAAGCGACCCCCGCTTCGGCACTCGCCTCGCGGAGCAGGGACCAGATCCGGCCGCGCTCGCCGGCACCGGCCAGGGCCGCGCCGGGATACAGATCCAGCAGCCCCCCCGGCGCAGCATGGTCGATCACCCCGGCGGTGGGAAACGGGGCGGGCACGAAATGAAGCTCAGCACCCTGCTCGGCCAACGAGGCGGCCATGCGCCAGGCACGCGTGCTGCGCAGGAAGGCGCGGGTCGCGGCCTGCAAGGCCGCGCGGCTGGCAAATCCCGGCTGCTCCTGCCAGCGATGCAGGATCGGGGCGAAGAACTCGGTTACGCGCAACCGCGCGCCGTAGAACAGGAAGGCGTCGAAATCGCCAGCGCGCAGCTGCTCGCGCCCCTGGCCATTCACCTTCAGCACCGTTTCGCGCGCCGCGCCCCGGGCGCGGATCACCCCGCCCTGCATGTCGATCTGGCGAAACTGCGGCCCGGTGGCTCCCCAGAACTCCACATGCCGGCCCGGAAAAGAGACGAGCCCGGCATCCACGGCACGGCGCAGGCCGGCCATCTGGCTGTCCCCTACGATGCAGAGCGACGGTAGGTCAGGATGCGAAGGCATCGAGCATCTCCTCCTCGCAGGCCACGTCATCGGTGATCGCAGGGCGATCGGACTGCGCAGGTCGCCTGCCCCGCCCCTTCTTCGGCACACCGAACGCGGCCTGCTGGGCACCAAAGAAATGGCCCATGACCGTCTCGACCCCCTCGGGCAGAACGCTGCGCATGTTGGCGCCATAGAACATGCCGCGGGACAGCGGGCTGGTGATGATCTCGTAGCTCGGGAAGTAGTCCACCGCCGCCATCTCATCGGCCAGCATCCCGGCCGCGCCACGCAGGATCGACTTTGAATAGGTGGTTGCCGTCAGCACATGCTGCCCGGATGCGGTTGCGGTCAGCGGCACCGGCGAGACCGTCAACAACACCCGCAGGCCGGGGTTTTGGCGCTGCATGAAATTGATCGCCGCGCGCATGTTGCGATAGGTCAGGCGCGAATTGGCGTTGCGGAATTGGTGGCTGCGGGCCTCGAAACGCCCGGCCACCGTGCCGGGGCAGAGCGCGTATTCCAGTCCGCTCTCGGCGTTGAACCAGCTTTCGGTCAGACCCAGGGTAAAGACGAAAAGATCGGCCCCGGTCACCGCGGCCCGGATGGCGGAACAGGTTGCCGCCCGGGCCTCCATCAACTCGGTCTCGGAGGCGAAGCCGTCGGGCTCGATAGCCGGACGAAGCGGGTCGAAGAAGCGGCCCTCCCGCTCCCATGTTTCGGGCGGCTGAGGCAGATCGCCAAACGCGATCTGGAGCCACTGCAGCAACATGCCCGGCGTGTAGATGTTGCCGGTGCGAAAGCTGAACACGCCATAGCCGAAGCGCCGCGCCTCCTCGCCTTTAAGGAAAGGCGGCGCAGGTTCGAAATCCGTCCAGCCATAGCCACGCCCGGCCAGTGCCCGCCCGATATGCTGGGCGAAACAGGAACCGGCGGTGGCGATGCTGTCCCGGGGCCTCACGGGAAACTTCGGCTGCCACAGACCGGACAGGCCGAACGCGCCAGGCTCGGCCACGGCCGTGCGCCAATAGGCCTTCGGCGGAAGGCCCTCGTAGGGGTTTGTCATGAACCTGTTCGACTTTTTGTCGTTTTTTTCACACTACTCCCCGCGGATGCACGAATCAACGGTTTTGCGTGCGACCAAAGGCACTTGTTTCGTGAAACCCGCCCTTGGCGCTGGCGGACCGCTCCTGTAATCCGGGCGAAAACCAAGGGAGAAGGTCGTGTGAGCCTGCGAAAGCGCATCGCCGACAGCGAAACCGTGCAGAACGGCTTCGCCAACCTGGCCGCCGCCTACCTGCGCTGGGTGCATCGCAGTTCGACATGGGAGCGGCACGGCTTTTCCGAGATGGAGCGTCTGGTCGCGTCGGGCGAACCTGTAATCGTCGTCCTGTGGCACCAGAGGTTGCTGATGACACCCTGGTTTTTCCCGACGCATCTCGGGCCGGTATGTTCAATCACCTCCTCGGCCCGGGCCGGCAGCATGGCGGGGCGCATCCAGACCAAGTTCGGCTTCCAGACCATCGCCATGTCGAGCCACAAGCGACATGTCGCATTGTCGCGGGCCGTTCTGGGCAAGATCCGCGATGGTGTGTCCATCGGGATCGCTGCGGACGGGCCGCGCGGGCCGGAGCGGGTCTTGTCCACGGTCCCGCTGGTGTGGGCACGGACCTCCGGAAAGCGGGTGTTTCTGGTGTCATTCGCCGCAAGGAAGGCGCGCGAGGCCGGCACTTGGGACCGAATGCTGCTTCCGGCGCCCTGGAACAATGGCGTCTTCATCTGCCGCGAATGGCGGCGCACGGTGCCACGCAAGGCGCCGCCGGAGGAAATGGAAGCGCTGCGGCTCGACATGCAAGAAGCGCTGGACGCGCTTACGGCGGACTGCGACCGGCAGGTGGGGCGAGAGCCTGACTGGCCGCGGTAAGCGGTTGGCGGTCCGATACGAAGAAGGGGCACCACCGTGGCGCCCCTTTTCGGTCCTGAACAAAGGACCCCGGCGGGGGTCTCCCGGATGTAACGCTAACGCGTCGACGGGCGTTGCGCGGGCAAGCCCCGCGCAGCCACCCTTACTCGATGATCTTCGACACG
>DOIS01000026.1 GCA_003511785.1 Paracoccaceae bacterium | reverse complement strand
GAATGTCCACAGGCCCTAGAAATCATATTCCGACTGTCAGATAAAGACACCTCATTGCGCCAAACGGACGCTTTTTTTGATTTAGATCAAAGTCGGGAGGCGCCATATGGACGCGGATCGCTTCGACCCCTTTGCCGGCGCGCTGCCGCAGGATGAGGCAGAACGCCTTTTGAATCAGGCGCTTGACGGCGCCGACGATGGTGAGCTGTTCATGGAACGCCGCAAGTCCGAGGCGCTGGTCTTCGATGACGGGCGGTTGCGCACCGCCAGCTACGACGCCTCCGAGGGGTTCGGCCTGCGCGCCGTGCGCGGCGAGGTGACGGGCTACGGGCATTCGACCGAAATCAGCCCCGCCGCGCTGACCCGGGCCGCCGATACGGTGCGCCTGGCGGTGGACGATGGCGGCGGCACCTGGGCCGACGCGCCCCGGCCCACCAACCGCGCGCTCTATACCGATGCCGACCCCATCGCCGGGGCGGAGTTTCCGGTCAAGATCGAGACGCTGCGCGCCATCGACGCTTTCGCCCGCGACCTGGACCCGCGCGTGGTGCAGGTCTCGGCCACGCTCATGGCCAGCCTGCAGGAGGTGACCATACTGCGCCCCGACGGGGTGCAGGTGCAGGACACGAGGCCGATGACGCGGGTCAATGTCTCGGTCATCGTCGAGGACGCAGGCCGGCGCGAAAGCGGCACCGCCGGGGGCGGCGGGCGCCTGGGACTCGACGGGCTGATCGACCCGGCCGACTGGCAGGCCAAGGCGCGCGAGGCGCTGCGCATCGCGCTGGTCAATCTCGACGCCGAACCCGCCCCCGCCGGGGTGATGGAGGTGGCGCTCGGCCCCGGTTGGCCGGGCATCCTGCTGCACGAGGCGATCGGGCACGGGCTCGAGGGCGATTTCAACCGCAAGGGCAGTTCCGTTTTTGCCGGGCTGATGGGCAGCCGCGTAGCCGCACCCGGTGTCACCGTGGTCGATGACGGCACGATCCCCGACCGGCGCGGTTCGCTCACCGTGGATGACGAAGGCACGCCCACCAGCCGCACCACGCTGATCGAGGACGGCATCCTGGTGGGGCTGATGCAGGACCGCCAGAACGCGCGGCTGATGGGGGTCGAGCCCACCGGCAACGGGCGCCGCCAGAGCTTTGCCCATGCGCCCATGCCGCGCATGACAAACACGCTGATGCTGGGCGGCGAGGCCGATCCCGCCGAGATCGTGGCCGACATCAAGGACGGCATCTGGGCCGTGGGCTTCGGCGGCGGTCAGGTGGACATCACCAACGGCAAGTTCGTGTTCTCCTGCACCGAGGCCTACCGCGTGAAGAACGGCCGTGTCGGCGCGCCAGTCAAGGGGGCCACGCTGATCGGCGACGGGGCCACCGCGTTGCAGCGCATCCGCGCGATGGGCAACGACATGGCGCTGGACCCGGGGTTGGGCAATTGCGGCAAGGACGGGCAATGGGTGCCCGTGGGCGTGGGCCAGCCGACCGTTCTGATCGACGGGCTGACGGTGGGCGGCTCGGCCGCCTGAAGCGGCACGCGCGGAATTTGGAAAAAACTTCGACGAATTCGATTTTGATTCACCGGCTGTTAACTCCCCGGCTTCTACACCTGTCCCTGCAAGACGGCGGAGGCACGGATGACCGGAGACTTGTTTTCTTCCACTCACCCCCCACTCCCACCCACCACGGAAGAAGACCGGCATTCGTGGCTTCGCCTCTTGCGCTCGCGCCGGGTCGGTGTGACCACCTTCCACCGGCTGATGGCCGAGCATGGCACGGCGCAGAACGCGCTGGCCGCGCTGCCCGAAGTGGCGCGCGCCGCCGGGATCGAGGGCTATGAAACCTGCCCTCCCGGTGTGATCGATGCCGAATTCAAGGCCGCAAAAGCCGCCGGTGCGCGGCTTTTGTGCCTGGGCTCGCCGGACTACCCCAGGGCGCTGACCGATCTCACCGACTGCCCGCCGCTGCTCTGGGCCAAGGGGGACCTGTCGCTGCTCACGCGCCCGGCCCTGGCCCTGGTGGGGGCGCGCAACGCCTCGTCGCTGGGCACGCGCATGGCCCGGGCGCTCGCCCGCGACCTGGGCGCGGCGGGACAGGTGATCGTGTCGGGGCTGGCGCGCGGTGTGGATGCCGCGGCGCATCTGGCGTCGCTCGACACCGGCACCATCGCCGTGATGGCGGGCGGCATCGACCGGATCTATCCCACCGAGAACACGCATCTCGCCCATGACATCGCCGAGAGAGGGCTGCTTTTGTCGGAACAGCCGATGGGGATGCACCCTCAGGCGCGGCATTTCCCGCGGCGCAACCGGCTCATCTCGGGGCTTGCGCGCGCCGTGGTGGTGGTCGAGGCCGCCGCCCGCTCGGGCAGCCTGATCACCGCGCGCGACGCGCTGGACCAGGGGCGCGAGGTTCTGGCCGTGCCGGGTCATCCGTTCGACGCGCGCGCCTCTGGCTGCAACATGCTGATCCGGGACGGGGCCACGCTGGTGCGCTCGGCCGGGGACGTGCTGGCCGCGCTGGGTCCTGTCGCGCGGCCTGAACCGACGACGCCGAACCCCGCCGGCCTGGACCTGGTGGCGCGCGACGACCCGGCCCTGGCGCCCGGCACGTCGATTGCTGTTGTTCAAGCGGCGGGTCGCCGGCGAAAACAGGCCCCGTCGCCCGCCAATGCTTCGAATGACGCACCGCCCGCGCCTCGCGACACCGCGGCGCTGCACCGCGAGATCCTGTCGCGCCTCGGCCCCTCGCCGCTGGCCGAGGATCAATTGATCCGCGACCTTGCCGCGCCGGCGCAAGAGGTGGCCCCGGCGCTGGTGGACCTGGAGCTTGACGGGCGCGTCACCCGCCACCCGGGCGGGCTGCTGGCCCTGACCGTGTCGGATGTGCGGGCGTGACCTATCGCGGCGCGCCGGGCAATCGCACCGATTGGCCGGCTTGGATGCCGAGGCCCGCGCAAGCGCAACGGTCGGCCCGGCCCAGGCGTCCCGTCCTGACGCCCGCCGTGTGTCGAATGATCGGTCCGACCAAAGCAGAGAATGCTAGCCCTCCTCGCCCGCGGAGCGGCCAGGCCTCGACCCCGCCGGACGCCACGACGGGCCCGGCCGTCACAGCCCCCGGCACGCCTTGGGAATGACGGGGCGCCAGACCGCGCAGATCGGCCCCCAGGCATACCAGACATCGGTGGCGGAGATCGCCCAATGCACCGCCACCCAGGTCTCGCCCGATCGGTGATAGAGGGCCTGGACGGTGGGCCCGTCGCCGATCGACGGGTCCAGCGCGCCCCAAACCGCCCCGGGCGTGCGCGCCATGTCGATCTCGCCGCCCCCGGGGCGCTGCGCCCATCCCGAGAAGAAGGCGAGATCGCCCTGCCGGCGCAACTCCCAGACCACGAATTCCACCGGCGGGCCCAGAATCCACTCCACATGCGGACGCAGGGCATCCATCAACGCCGCGCGCGTCTGCGACCCGCGTTCGGGCTCGCTCCAGCCCTGCGCCGCGCCTGCCCCGGCCAGAAACACCGCCACCAAGGCTGCCCATATCCGCATCGCGCTCCCCTTTCGATACCGCCGGTTGCCCCGCCCCATCCTGTGCCCATTGGGCGTGGATTGACAATTCCCTCTTGCACCCCACATCCTGCCCGGCCATAGACCGGCCTGCCCCACGCCAGAGAGGTTCCGTATTAAATGCCCGTAGTTGTTGTAGAATCCCCGGCCAAAGCCAAGACGATCAACAAGTACCTGGGCCCCGATTACACGGTTCTCGCCTCTTACGGCCATGTTCGCGACCTCCCGCCCAAGGACGGATCGGTCGATCCCGAGCATGATTTCGACATGAAATGGGAGGTCGCCAGCGACAGCAAGAAACACGTCAAGGCTATCGCCGACGCGCTGGCCCAGGACAACGCCCTGATCCTCGCCACCGACCCCGACCGCGAGGGCGAGGCGATCAGCTGGCATCTCGAGGAGGCGCTGCGCAAGCGCCGGGCGATCAAGAAGGACACGCCGGTCTCGCGCGTGGTGTTCAACGCGATCACCGAACGCGCCGTGACCGAGGCGATGAAGACCCCCCGCCAGGTGGACACCCCGCTGGTCGAGGCCTATCTCGCCCGTCGCGCGCTGGACTACCTCGTGGGGTTCAACCTCTCGCCGGTGCTCTGGCGCAAGTTGCCCGGCGCCAAGTCGGCGGGCCGGGTGCAATCGGTCTGCCTGCGCCTCATCGTCGAACGCGAGATGGAGATCGAGGCGTTCAACCCGCGCGAATACTGGTCGGTCAAAGCGTTGCTCGCCACACCCCGCGGGCAGGAGTACGAGGCGCGGCTCACCCGCCTAGCCGGCAAGAAGCTCGAGCGCTACGACATCGAGAACGAGACCCAGGCCGAGATGGCGGTGCAGGCGATCACCAGCCGCGACCTCACCGTCGCCTCGGTCGAGGCCAAGCCGCAGAGCCGCAACCCGGCCGCCCCTTTCATGACCTCGACGCTCCAGCAGGAAGCGAGCCGCAAGTTCGGCATGGGCACGCGTCAGGCCATGAGCACGGCGCAACGGCTCTACGAGGCGGGCTATATCACTTACATGCGGACCGACGGGATCGACATGGCGCCCGAGGCGGTCGAGGCCGCGCGCGAGGCGATCCGCGAGATGTATGGCGCCGATTACGTCCCGAAGGACGCGCGGATCTACAAGAACAAGGCCAAGAACGCGCAGGAGGCGCATGAATGCATCCGCCCCACCGAGATGACGCGCCGGCCCGAGGATCTGAAAGTCACCGATGCCGACCAGCGCAAGCTCTATGACCTGATCTGGAAACGCACGCTCGCCTGCCAGATGGAGGCCGCGCGAATGGAGCGCACCACGGTCGAGATCGAGAGCGGCGACGGCCAGGTCGGGCTGCGCGCCACCGGGCAGGTGGTGCTGTTCGACGGCTTCCTGCGCGTCTATGAAGAGGGCCGCGACGACCAGGTGGTCGATGACGACGACAAGCGCCTGCCGCAGATCGCGCAAGGCGAGACCGCCGAGAAACGCAAGATCAACCCCGAGCAACATTTCACCCAGCCGCCGCCGCGCTATACCGAGGCGACGCTGGTCAAGAAGATGGAAGAGCTGGGCATCGGCCGCCCCTCGACCTATGCCAGCATCGTGACCACGATCCAGGACCGGGGCTATGTGCGCAAGGACAAGAACCGCCTGATCCCCGAGGACAAGGGGCGGCTGGTGACGGCCTTCCTGCAGAATTACTTCCGAAAATACGTGGGCTACGACTTCACCGCCCGGCTCGAGGACGAGTTGGACGAGGTCAGCGCCGGCGAGGCCGATTACAAGGACGTGCTGACCCGCTTCTGGCGCGATTTCTCCGCGGCCATCGCCGAGACCAGCGAGCTGCGCATCACCGAGGTGCTGGAGAAGATCAACGAGGTGCTCGCGCCGCATCTCTTCCCGCCGACCGAGGACGGCTCGGACCCGCGGCTTTGCCCGAATTGCGGCGCGGGTCGGCTGTCGATGCGCACCGCGCGCTCGGGCGGGGCATTCATCGGCTGCTCGAATTACCCCGAGTGCAGGTACACCCGCCCCTTCGGCCCGCCCGGCGCCGAAGCCGACAACGCCATCCCGCCCGAGGGCAAGCTCTTGGGCGAGGATCAGGGCGACGAGATCCGCGTCTTCAAGGGCCGGTTCGGGCCTTACGTCCAGCGCGGTCCCGTGACGGAAGAGAACAAGAAGCCGCCGCGCCAGTCGATCCCAAAGGACTGGCCGCCGGAAGAACTGGAACTTGAGCGGGCGGTGATGCTTCTGTCCTTGCCCCGGCTGATCGGCGAGCATCCCGAGGACGGCGTGCCGGTCTGGGCCAATATCGGTCGCTACGGCCCCTATCTCAAACACGCCGCGAGCACCTCCGAGCGCGGCGGCACCAATGCCAACCTCGAGAGCATCGACGAGGTGTTCACCGTGGGCATGAACCGCGCGGTGCAGCTTCTGGCCGAGAAGGCCGCCAGCCGGGGGCGGCGCGGCGCGGCCAAGGTGCTGCGCGAATTGGGCGAGCATCCGGAGGCCGGTGGCCCCATGCAGGTGATGGAGGGCAAGTATGGCCCTTACGTCAAATGGGAGAAGGTCAACGCAACCCTGCCCAAGGAGGTCGAGCCCGACGCCCTGACCGTCGCCCAAGCAGTCGAGCTGATCGACGCCAAGGCTGCGCAGAAGGGCACCCGCAAGAAGGCGGCGCCGAAGAAGAAGACGGCGGCTAAAAAGGCGGCCCCCAAGAAAACCGCAACCAGGACTGAGACGAAAACCAAGTAGACCGCTTGCCTCGGTCAGGCGCGGGCACGATCCCTGCGAACTGTTCCTCGACCCTCGCGGGCTTTCGCGTGGGGCCCGGCCACCCCCTGTGGCGAAGAGCGCCGAAGGACGCCAGGAGCCGTTTCGGGCCCGCTCGGCTTAGGTAGAATCACGCATGTCGCGGCCCTTCATTGACTCTCTCGCTGCAGGGCAGCAAAACCCGGCAGAGCAAATGACGTGGGGAGAGGTCCATGAAGAAAGTCTATGCAAATGCCACCGAGGCGCTCGACGGGCTGCTGCACGATGGCATGTTGATCGCCGCGGGGGGCTTCGGTCTCTGCGGCATTCCGGAACTGCTCTTGCAGGCCATCAAGGAAAGCGGCGTCAAGGACCTGACCTTCAAATCGAACAACGCGGTCTTGGACGATTTCGGCATCGCCATCCAGCCTCAGACCAAGCTCCTCAAGAAGATTCT
>DOIS01000195.1 GCA_003511785.1 Paracoccaceae bacterium | reverse complement strand
GCGTACGGCCCCCAGCGCCTAGGGGCGCGGCGGCAGCACCTCGTCGAGGCGCAGCGCGAAGATGCCGCCATCCTCGAGAAAGCGCACCTCGGGGAAGTCGTCCACGCCGACCGCCGCCGCGGCCTCGCGGAAATCGGCATAGGCGGCGGGGCCGTCGTCGCGGCCCTCGGTCCAGTCGAGCGCGCCCAGTTCCATGTCGGTCTCGTCGGCCAACTCCTCCAATGTGGCGCCGCCGGCCAGCAGGTCGTCGATGTCCTGGGCGCGGGTCTCGATCAGGCGCCGGGCGCGGATCGCGGCCAGCTCGTCGCGCAGGTCGGGCGCGGCCTCCTCGAAGGGGGTGATCTGCTCGGCCAGCACGCCGTTCACGCGGAACAGCGCGGGCCCCAGCGGCGAGGGCAGCGGGCCCAGCACGTCGCCGGTTTCGGCCGAAAAGATCGCCTCGGCCGCCTCGCCCAGCGCGCCGCGGGTCATGTCGCCCATGTCCACGTCCACCATCTCCAGCCCGCGATCGGCCACCAGCGTCTCGAAGGTGGCGCCGCCCGCCTCGACCTGGGCCATGGCCTCGCGCGCGGCCTCCTCGCTGGAATAGACCAGCCGTTCCACCAGCCGCCGTTCGGGCGCGTTGTAGCGCGCGTCCAGTTCCTCGTAACGGGCGCGCAGGGCCTCCTCCTCGACCTCGACCTGGTCGATCAGCATCTCGGGGGTGAGCAGCGCATAGGTCAGGCGCTTGGCCTCGGGCAGGGTGAAGGCGTCGATATTGGCCTCGTGGAATGCCTCCAGGTCGGCCTGCGCGGGCTCGGGGATCGGCGCCTCGAGCATCTCGGCCGTCACCGGCGCCCAGGTGAAGCTGCGCCGCGCGCCGAGGAACTCCATCAAAGTCTCGGTCATGGTCGCGGGCATCTCGACCCCGCCCACGACCGCGCTCTGCACCAGGGTGCGGGCGGCCTCGGCGCGCAGGTCGGCCTCGAACTCGGCCTCGTCGATGCCCTGCTGGTCGAGCGCGAAGCGATAGGTCTCGCGGTCGAACGCGCCGTTGATGTCGTGGAAGGCCTCGATCTGCACGATCTCGCGTTGCAGGTTCTCGTCGCCGATCGACAGGCCCAGTTCGGCCACCTCGTGATCGAGCGAGGCCAGCGCCACCAGCCGGGCCAGCGCGGTGCGGTCGATGCCCATCTGAAGCGCCTGGCCGAACTGCAACGCCTCGCCGGTCTCGGCCTCCATGGCGCGGATCTCGCGCTGCAACTCGCGCGCATAGGCGTTGATGGTGATCTCCTGGTCGCCGACGGTGCCGAGCGTCCGGCTGGTGCCGCTGAAATTGACCGCGCCGAAGCCGGCAAGCCCCACGATCAGCAGGCCCATGAGCAGCCAGACAAAGGGTTTCGACAGTTTCGTGACGCGCGCGGCCATGGTGCCTCCCGGATGATGCGACCGGCGCGAGGGGCCGGTTTCGTTGTGGTCGTCTCTACGATGCAGGGGCAGTCGGGGCAAGCTCAGATGGAGAGCCGCGCGAGCCTGTGGAAAAGCTGCTCCAGCCCGGCGCGGTCGAGATTGGCGAAGGCCAGCCGCAGGTGCCGGGCGCCGGCGGGATCGCCCTCGGGCGTGAACATGGTGCCGGGCAGGGCGAGGATGCCCGCTTCGGCCACCATGCGGCGGGCGAGCGCGTCGGAAGGCATCTCGAACGGGTGTTCGAGATAGGCGAAATAGGCGCCCAGGCCCTTGAGCCGCCAGCCTTGCGCCTCCAGCCCGGGGGCCAGCTCGGTGATGGCGGCGCGGCGGTCGAGGATCTCGGCGCGCTCGCCGGCCAGCCACTGGCCCAGTGTCTCGATGCCCTTGAGCGCGGCGAACTGGCCGATCTGGCCGGGGCAGATCGCCACCGTGTCGAGGAATTTCTCGGCCTCGGCCAGCAGGCCGGGCGCGGCGACAAGCGCGCCGACACGATGCCCGGTCAGGCGATAGGCCTTGGAGAAGGAGTAGAGGTGGATGAGCGTGTCGTGCCAATCGGGATCGGCGAAAAGGTCATGCGGGGCGCCCTGCCGGCTGTCGAAATCGCGGTAGGTCTCGTCGAGGATCAGGCGCAGCCCGCGTGCCCGGGCGAGACCCGCGAAGGCGCGCACCAGCGCGGCGGGGTATTCCACGCCGCCGGGGTTGTTGGGCGTGACCAGCACGATGGCGCGGGTGCGCTCCGAGATCAGCGCCGCAGCCCGGTCAGGATCGGGCAGCAGGTCGTCGCCGGTGGGCAGCGGCACGGCGCGGGCGCCGGCCATGTCGAGCCACATTTTATGGTTGAAATACCAGGGCGTTGGCAGGAGGATCTCATCCCCTTCGCCGCAGGTCGCGGCAATGGCCGCGCAAAAAGCCTGGTTGCAGCCCGAGGTGATCGCGATCTGGCCCTCGGTCACCGCGCCGCCATAATGCCGCGCGATCTGGGCTGCGAGGGCCGCGCGCAGGGCGGGCATCCCCAGAACGGGGCCGTAGAGATGGGCCGCGTCCTCGCTCAGCGCGAATTCTGCCATCGCCTGGCGCAGCGCGCGCGGCGGCGGATCCACCGGGGCGGCCTGGCTTACGTTGATGAGCGGCCGGTCGGGCGGGAAGTCCACGCCCTCGAGCCAACGCCGGGCCTCCATCACGGGCGGCAGGAAGGTGGTGGCGGTGCGGGCGGTCATGCGTTGTCCTTCGGATCGAGGCAAAATTCTTGCAAGAATTTTGACCCAAGAATTTTGAAAATTCTTGGCCCCCTGGCGGGCCGGGCGCGGATCAGTCGGTGCCGCGATAGGGTTCCACGTATTGCAGCGCCATGTCCCAGGGGAAGAAGATCCAGGTGTCCTGGCTCACCTCGGTGATGAAGGTGTCCACCATCGGCCGGCCCTTGGGCTTGGCATAGACGGTGGCGAAATGGGCCTTGGGATACATCTCGCGCACCAGTTCCAGCGTCTTGCCGCTGTCCACCAGGTCGTCGACGATCAGGATGCCGGTGCCGTCGCCCATCAGGGCCGCGTCGGGCGCCTTGAGCACCTCGGCCTGGCCCTGCGCCTGGTGGTGGTAGGATTTCACGCTGATCGTGTCCACGGTGCGGATGTCCAACTCGCGGCTGACGATCATCGCGGGGGCCATGCCGCCGCGGGTGATCGCCACGACGGCCTTCCAGGCGCCGTTGTCCGGCCCGTGCCCGTCCAGCCGCCAGGCCAGCGCCCGGCTGTCGCGGTGGATCTGGTCCCAGGAGATGTGAAAGCCCCTCTCGTGGGGCAGGCGGTTGCCGTGGGGGTCGCTCATATGGTCATCCTATCGGTCGAGAAACAGCCGCAGCCCCAGCGCGCCCGGCACGGCGGCGGCGATGCGGTCGAAGACGGGTTTGAGGCGCAGATAGCCGGCGCGGACCGGGCCGCTGGACAGGAACACCGCCAGCAGCGGTTGCACCAGCAGCTCGACGCCGAGGTGGTTGAGAAAGATCACCGCCTTCTCGGTGCCGCTGAGACCGGCAGGGAAGATCACCACCAGCACCGAGGCCGCGAAGAGCACCGATTTCGGGTTGCCGAGATTCAGCAAAACGCCCTGGAGGAACATCCGGCGCCCCGAGGCCGCTGCCGCCGTCGCACCGACCGGCGCGCGCGCATGGCGCCAAGTGGTCCACGCGATGTAGATCAGGAACAGCGCGCCCAGCGTCTTGAGCAGGACATAGGCCCAGGGAAACAGGGTGAAGATCGCGTCGAGCCCCACGAGCGCCGCGAGCGTCCAGAGCGCGGCCATGAAGGCGAGGCCCAGCGCCGCCGAGATCCCCGCAGCCCGGCCATGCACCATGGCGGTGCGTGACAGGAACACCATGGCCGGCCCCGGGCTGGCGATCGCCGCCAGCAGGGTCAGGTTGAAGGCGATGAGGTGGGCGGCCTCCATGGCTCAGGTGGCGTCGATGTCGGGGGCGTCCACCGCCTTCATGCCGACCACGTGATAGCCCGCGTCCACGTGCAGCACCTCGCCCGTGGTGCCCGAGCCCAGGTCGGAGAGCAGGTAGAGCGCGGATTTGCCCACGTCCTCGATGGTCACGTTGCGGCGCAGCGGCGAGTTCAGCTCGTTCCATTTCAGGATATAGCGGAAATCGCCGATGCCGGAGGCGGCCAGGGTGCGGATCGGCCCGGCGCTGATCGCGTTGACGCGGATGCCGTCCTTTCCGAGATCCTCGGCCATGTACATCACCGAGGCCTCCAGCGCCGCCTTGGCCACGCCCATCACGTTGTAATGCGGCATCACCTGCTCGGCCCCGTAATAGGTGAGCGTCAGCATCGACCCGCCCTCGGACATCATTTTCTCGGCGCGCTGCGCCACGGCGGTGAAGGAATAGACCGAGATGTCCATGGTGCGCATGAAATTGTCGCGGCTGGTGTCCACGTAGCGGCCGCGCAGCTCGCTCTTGTCGGAAAAGGCGATGGCATGGACCAGAAAGTCCAGGTTGTCCCATCGCCCGCCCAGGGCCTCGAACAGCGCATCGACCGAGCCCATGTCGCCCACGTCGCAGGGCAGGACGATGTCCGAGCCCAGTTCTTCGGCCAACGGGCCCACGCGCTTTTTCAGCGCCTCGCCCTGGTAGGAGAAGGCCAGCTCGGCCCCGGCCTCGGACAGCGCCCGGGCGATTCCCCAGGCCATGGACTTGTCATTGGCAAGCCCCATGATTAGCCCGCGTTTTCCGGCCATCAGCTGGTTCGACATGCGTATTCCGTCCCGATCTGTGCTTCGTGTCGTGGCGTCATGCCTTAGGCGATTGCCCGTCCTGCATCAAGCGAAACCGCCCTTGTCGCGCCCGCGTCCGCGCCCTAGCTTGCGCGCGGCACAGGCGGCAAGGAAAGGGTGAGCCATGAGCGACCGGGACGGCATTTTCGCGGGCGACGACCCGTTCGAGATCGCGCGCCGCTGGCTGGCCGAGGCCGAGGAGAGCGAGGTCAACGACCCCAATGCCATCGCGCTCTCGACGGTGGACGCGGACGGGCTGCCCAATGCGCGGATGGTGCTTCTGAAGGAGATCGAACCCGCCGCCTTCGTCTTCTACACAAATTACGACAGCGCCAAGGGGCGCGAGCTGGACGCGGCGGGCAAGGCGGCCTTCGTGATGCATTGGAAGTCGCTGCGCCGCCAGGTGCGGGCGCGTGGCCTGATCAGCCGGGAGGAGGGGCCGCAGGCAGACGCGTATTTCGCCTCGCGCTCGCTCAAGAGCCGTCTGGGGGCCTGGGCCTCGCAGCAGTCGCGCCCCCTGTCGAGCCGCGCCGCGCTGGTGGGCGAGGTCGCCAAGGTGACCGCCCGGCACGGGACCAACCCGGCACGCCCGCCGTTCTGGGGGGGCTATCGGCTCATCCCGACGGAGATCGAGTTCTGGGCCGACGGTGCCTTCCGGTTGCACGATCGCTTCGTCTGGCGGCGGGATGACGCAGAGTCCGCCTGGGACGTCCAGCGCCTGAATCCCTAAGGCGGCAAAGGGCTTTGGGCGCCCGGAGGCCGGGCAATGGCGCTTGTCGGCGCCAGGCTGACCCAATTTGATACTTGAAATGCCCGTCACATTTCCGGCACATCTTCCAGCGGGGGATGGCATTAACCAGTTTCCGCGCTTTCGGCGCGGGCCTGGACATATCGAAGGGCGGGACGTGGCAGACGACCTGAGCAACACAATGGACCGTGTGAAGGGTCACGTGAAATGGTTCGACCCGATCAAGGGCTTCGGCTTTGTCGTGGCCGAGGGCGGCGGACCGGATATTCTTCTGCACGTGAATGTGCTGCGCAATTTCGGGCAAAGCTCGGTCGCGGATGGCGCGGTGATCGAGGTGACGACGCATCGCACCGACCGCGGGGTGCAGGCGGTCGAGGTGATCGCGATCGTGCCCCCCGCGCGCGAGTTGCCGTCCGGCCTGACCGACATCGCCGAGATGGACCCGGCCGAGGTCGCCGAACTGCCGATGGCGCCAGCGCGGGTGAAATGGTTCGACAAGGCCAAGGGGTTCGGCTTTGCCAACCTGTTCGGGGATGGCGAGGACGTGTTCATCCATATCGAGGTGCTGCGCCTGTCGGGCCTGTCGGATCTGCAACCGGGCGAGGCCATCGCCATGCGCGTGATCGAGGGGCGCCGGGGCCGCATGGCGGCCGAGGTGCTGGCCTGGGAGGCGGCGCTTGAGCCCCAGGAGGGCTGAGCCCGGGCGGCGGCGCCTGCTGGCCGGTCTCGGCCTGGCGCTGGGTCTGGCGCTGTCCGGTGCGGCGGCGCGGGCGGCGGAGTGCGACGCCGGGCAGGTCTGGCTGAAAGGCGCCTGGGGCGAGACCCGTTTCTCGGTGGAACTGGCCGACACGGCGGCCGAGCGCGCGCGCGGGCTGATGCACCGCGAGAGCCTGCCGCGCGGAGCGGGAATGCTGTTCGTCTATGAGCATCCGCAGCGCACGGCCTTCTGGATGAAGAACACGCTGATTCCGCTGGACATGATCTTTGCCGACCGCAGCGGCGTGGTGGTGCATGTGCATCACGAGGCAGTGCCGGGCGACCTGACGCCGATCTCGGGCGGGGACGCGGTGTTCGCGGTGCTCGAGATCAACGGCGGGCTGGCGCGGCGCTATGGCATTGCCGAGGGCACGGTGCTGCGTCACCCGGCCTTTGCCGGCGGGCCGGCCGCCTGGCCCTGCGCGGAGTGACCCGGACGCGCGATACCGCGCAATCTTGAGACCACTCGTGACGGCGCGCCGCCGAGGCCCCGGGGGCGCGCCCGTGACGCGATCCGGGATTTGCGCTTTTCAACCGGGGTTGCAGCGGCTACATGAGCGGCGTGGTCCGGGGCGTGGCGCAGTCTGGTAGCGCACCTGTTTTGGGTACAGGGGGTCGTGAGTTCGAATCTCGCCGCCCCGACCACTTTTCCGAACAATCAGGCTTCGAGACGCCGCGGCAGGGCGCCGGGTCGGCGGGTCCGTGAGAATCGCTTGCTAACCGGCACGCTATATCTTGTGTGGTCTGCCGGTCACGCCATACCAAGACTGGTGCTGTTCGACTGGATTGTCCGTTGCGGCGGCGGCCTCTCCGGGCAGGAGGCGGGGCCGGCCTGTGCGGGCGCGCAGATCATGCCGCAGGGCAGTATCATGTGAACTTCGCGCCGCAAGCCGCTTGGTTTTCTGGGCTTTCTGCGCCGAGGGGCCGGGCGGGACGGCTGGGGATGAATCACCCCGGCCCGCACCCCTTGCCCGGTCAACCGAAAAGAGTGCCCGGACAGGGTAAAAAATCCGTTGCGAGCTATGTCCGAATACGCCAGTTTGTGGGAGCCGGTCGCATCGCCACTAAATCTGGTATTCAGGCCAGGGCGGCGGCAGGGTTGGGACAGAGACCATTCGCAATGAGTGCCGAGGCGCGTGTCGCCTTTCCCGCGTGTCGGGAGAGGGTCGGACGCGTCACCTGTTCCCGCCCCTCGGGCATGTCAGGGGTGCGTCCGCGTCTGGTTCACTGGCGGGCGGCTCTTTTGGGGAAGGCCATCTGGAGAAGGCAGGGCACATGAAGATCGAAAGAAAATTCACCGAAGCCGGGCAGGACGCTTACGCGGGGCTGGAGTTCGTCACCACAAGCTCCGAGATCCGCAATCCCGACGGCACGGTGGTGTTCAAGCTGGACGATGTCGAGGTGCCCGCCGCGTGGTCCCAGGTGGCCAGCGACGTGATCGCGCAGAAGTATTTCCGCAAGGCCGGTGTGCCCGCGCGGCTGAAAAAGGTGCGCGAGAAGGACGTGCCGGAATTCCTGTGGCGGTCGGTCCCCGATGGCGACGGCGTGGAGACCGGCGGCGAGACCTCGGCCCGCCAGGTGTTCGACCGGCTGGCCGGTGCCTGGGCCTACTGGGGCTGGAAGGGCGGCTATTTCTCCACCGAGGAGGACGCCCGCGCCTATTTCGACGAGATGCGTCACATGCTGGCCACCCAGCGTGCCGCGCCCAACTCGCCGCAGTGGTTCAACACCGGGCTGCACTGGGCCTATGGCATCGACGGCCCGGCGCAGGGCCACTATTACGTGGACTACAAGACCGGCAAGCTGACCAAGTCGAAAAGCTCCTACGAGCATCCGCAGCCCCATGCCTGCTTCATCCAGGGCGTGCAGGACGACCTCGTCAACGAGGGCGGAATCATGGACCTCTGGGTCCGCGAGGCGCGGCTGTTCAAGTATGGCTCGGGCACCGGCACCAATTTCAGCCACCTGCGCGGCGAGGGCGAGAAGCTCTCGGGCGGCGGCAAGTCCTCGGGGCTGATGGGCTTTCTCAAGATCGGCGATCGCGCTGCCGGCGCGATCAAATCGGGCGGCACGACCCGTCGGGCAGCGAAGATGGTGATCGTCGATGCCGATCACCCGGACATCGAGGACTTCATCGAGTGGAAGGTTCTCGAGGAACAGAAGGTGGCAAGCCTCGTGGCGGGCTCGAAGATGCACGAGAAGAAGCTCAACGGCATCTTCGAGGCCATCGCCAAGTGGGACGGCAGCGTCGAAGACGCCTATGACCCCGCAAAGAACGACGCGCTGAAGGCGGCGGTGCGCGACGCCAAGCGCAACATGATCCCCGAGACCTATATCAAGCGAGTGCTGGATTACGCGCGCCAGGGCCATACCGGCATCGAGTTCCCGACCTATGACACGGATTGGGACTCCGAGGCCTACAATTCCGTCTCGGGCCAGAATTCCAACAACTCGATCCGCGTCACCAACGCCTTCCTGACCGCGGTGAAGAAGGACGCCGACTGGGAACTGATCAACCGCGTGGACGGCAAGGTCGCCAAGACCGTCAAGGCGCGCGACCTGTGGGAGAAGGTCGGTCACGCCGCCTGGGCCTGCGCCGATCCGGGCGTTCAGTTCCACGACACCGTGAACGACTGGCACACCTGCCCCGAGGACGGGCCGATCCGGGGCTCGAACCCGTGCTCGGAATACATGTTCCTGGACGACACCGCCTGCAACCTGGCCTCGATGAACCTGCTGACCTTCTACGAGGACGGGCAGTTCCAGGCCGAGGATTACATGCACGCCACCCGGCTCTGGACCCTGACGCTGGAGATCAGCGTGACCATGGCGCAGTTCCCCTCGAAGGAAATCGCGCAACTGTCCTACGATTTCCGCACGCTGGGTCTGGGCTATGCCAATATCGGCGGGCTCCTGATGCACATGGGCTATTCCTATGACAGCCCCGAGGGCCGCGCGCTGTGCGGCGCGCTCACCGCGATGATGACCGGCGTGGCCTATGCCACCTCGGCCGAAGTGGCGGGCGAGCTGGGCCCCTTCGCGGGCTATGCCCGCAACCGCGCGCACATGCTGCGGGTGATCCGCAACCACCGCACCGCCGCTCATGGCGCGACGGAGGGCTACGAGGGGCTGGCGGTCGCGCCGGTGCCGCTGGATCACAGGAACTGCCCCGACGCGCGGCTCGTGGACCTGGCCAAGTCCGCCTGGGACGAGGCGCTGCGCCTGGGCGAGGCACATGGCTACCGCAACGCGCAGGCCACCGTGATCGCGCCCACCGGAACGATCGGGCTGGTGATGGATTGCGACACCACCGGGATCGAGCCCGATTTCGCCCTGGTGAAGTTCAAGAAGCTGGCCGGCGGCGGCTATTTCAAGATCATCAACCACTCGGTGCCGCCGGCGCTGGAGCGGCTGGGCTATTCTTCGGCCGAGATCGAGGAAATCATCGCCTATGCGGTGGGCCACGGCAATATCGGCAACGCGCCCGCGATCAACCACACGACGCTGGCGGCCAAGGGCTTCACCGAGGCCGAGTTCGCCAAGATCGACGGCGCGCTGGCGCAGGCCTTCGACATCCGCTTTGTCTTCAACCAGTGGGCGCTGGGGGCGGAGTTCTGCACCAACGTGCTGGGCATCCCGGCCGAGAAGCTGAACGATCCGACCTTCGACCTCTTGCGCGAGATCGGGTTTTCCCGCGCCGATATCGAGGCCGCCAACGACCATGTCTGCGGGACCATGACGCTGGAGGGCGCGCCGCACCTGAAGGAGGCGCATCTGCCGATCTTCGACTGCGCCAACCCCTGCGGCAAGAAGGGCCGCCGGTTCCTGTCGGTCGAAAGCCACATCACCATGATGGCGGCGGCGCAGAGCTTCATCTCGGGGGCGATCTCGAAGACGATCAACATGCCCAACAACGCCACCATCGCGGATTGCCAGAGCGCCTATGAGCTGTCCTGGTCGCTGGGGGTGAAGGCCAACGCGCTCTACCGCGACGGCTCGAAGCTTTCGCAGCCGCTGGCCGCGGCGCTGGTCGAGGATGACGACGAGGCCGCCGAGGTGCTGGAGAGCGGCACGCCGCAGGAAAAGGCCGCGACGCTGGCCGAGAAGATCGTCGAGAAGGTCGTGGTCAAGGAGGTCGTGCGCAGCCATCGCGAGAAGATGCCGCAACGGCGCAAGGGCTATACCCAGAAGGCCGTGGTCGGCGGGCACAAGGTCTATCTGCGCACCGGCGAATACCAGGACGGCACGCTGGGCGAGATCTTCATCGACATGCACAAGGAGGGCGCGGGCTTCCGCGCGATGATGAACAATTTCGCCATCGCGGTCTCGGTCGGCCTGCAATACGGGGTGCCGCTGGAGGAGTTCGTGGACGCCTTCACCTTCACCAAGTTCGAGCCCGCGGGCATGGTGCAGGGCAACGACTCGATCAAGAACGCGACCTCGATCCTCGACTACGTGTTCCGCGAGTTGGCGGTGTCCTATCTCGACCGCACCGACCTCGCCCATGTGAAGCCCGAGGGCGCGACCTTCGACGACATCGGCCGGGGCGAGGAAGAGGGCGTGTCCAACATCTCCGAGCTTTCGGAAAGCGCCGCGTCCAAGTCGCTGGAGGTGCTCAAGCAGATCAGCTCGACCGGCTATCTGCGCAAGCGTCTGCCGCAGGAGCTGGTGGTGCTGAACGGCGGCCAGTCGGCGGGGGCCACGGCGCTGGGAGGGGCCGGCGATCCGATGGGCGCGCTGAACACGCTGGTGCCCGAGACCGCGACGATGATGACCGCGACCACCACGACCACGGCGGCGGCGGCCACCAGCATCGACGCGCGCACCAAGGCGCGGATGCAGGGCTATGAGGGCGAGGCCTGCGGCGAGTGCGGCAACTACACGCTGGTGCGCAACGGCACCTGCATGAAATGCAACACCTGCGGCGCGACCAGCGGGTGTAGCTGAGGGGCCGCGCCGAAGGCGGCGCGGCGGGGGCGGAGCGCCAAGGCGCCGCCCCGGCGGACACGATGGAGCAGGGCGGCACGTGCCGGCCTCTTCAATCCAACGGTGCGGGACTCCGCAGGTTTTCTTCGAAAACCCGCTCTGTCCCGCGAACCGATGGGAAATCTTCGATTTCTCATGCGGTCGGGGTGGGGCGGAAGACCAGTCCTTCCCACTCTTCCAAGGGGCGGGTGCGCTCGCCCTGAACGGCGCTCAGGCCGCAGGCAGAAAACATCGGGCGGTCAATGACGGAGCCCGGGCGGCGAAACTGGGAAGGGCTTAGGCTCTCCCCTTTTTCTGTCGGGGCAGTTGATGTGCGGCGGACTCCGCAGAAACCTGCGGTTTCCGCTCTGTCCTTGGACGGTGCGTTTGCGTGGCAAACGCCCCGGTGAGCGGCGAAACTGGGGAGGGCTCTAGCTCTCCCCTTTTTCTTGTCTCGCAAGGGCCGCGCGCCCTAGTGACGCTCCAGCAACTCGCCGCTGCCATGCGCCAGGTCCAGGTCGCGGCGCAGCGTGGCGGAGCAATGCCCAAAAGTTGG
>DOIS01000256.1 GCA_003511785.1 Paracoccaceae bacterium | reverse complement strand
CGGCTTCTCGCTCAATGCCTTCCTCGACGGGATCGGGGCCAAGTTCGACGTGCGCCGCGAGGGCGAGACCAGCTTGGAGGTGTCGCTGCGCGACCTACCCGCGCGGCCCACGGTGGTGGTGCTGGAGCCGCGCTGGCTGAACGACGCCGAGTGAGCGGGCTTGCGCCGCGCCGCGTGGGCGGGCAGGAACGGGGCATGACACTGAACCCTGCCGATGAAAGATTTGTCGCGCGCCTGCGCGAGACCTTGCTGGAGGACTGCCTGCGCCCCGTCGAACCGCGCTATCTCGAAGAGCCGCGTGGACGTCATTCCGGGCAGGGCGGGCTGCTGGCCCTGCCGCGCGACGTCCAGGAGGTCGCCGCCCTGGTCTTTGCGGCGCATGAGGCGCGCGTGCCGGTCCTCCCCTATGGTGGCGGCACCGGCCTGGTCGCGGGGCAGGTGATGCCGGAGGGGCCGGCGCCGCTCATCCTGTCGCTGGAGCGGATGAACGCCATCCGCGCGGTCCATCCCCGCGAGAACGTGGCGTTGGTCGAGGCCGGCGCGGTGCTGGCCGATGTGCAGGCGGCCGCCGAGGCCGAGGGGCGGCTGTTTCCGCTGTCGCTGGCCTCCGAAGGCTCGGCCCGGATCGGCGGGCTGCTGGCCACCAATGCGGGGGGCGTGGGCGTGCTGCGCTACGGCAATGCACGCGACTTGTGCCTGGGGCTGGAGGCGGTGCTGCCCGACGGGCGGATCTGGCGCGGGCTGACCCGGCTGCGCAAGAACAACACCGGCTATGATCTGAAGAACTTGCTGATCGGGGCCGAGGGCACGCTGGGGATCATCACCGCCGCCGCGCTGAAACTGGTGCCGCGACCGCAGGCCACGGGCACGGCCTGGCTCGAGGTGGCGGGACCTGAGGCGGCGCTCGACCTCTTGGCGCTGGGGCGCGAGCGGCTGGGCGAGGGGATCAGCGCCTTCGAGCTGATCCACCGCCAGGGGCTGGATTTCCTGGCCGAGACCCTGCCCGAGATCCGGCAGCCCCTGGCCACGCCGCCCGAGTGGTCCGTGCTGATCGAACTGGGCCTGTCGGGCGGGCTGAACCCGGCGGCGGCGCTGGAGGATCTCTTCGCGGCTGGCCACGCGGCGGGGCTGCTGCGCGACGGGGTGATCGCGCAGTCCGAGGCGCAGCGCGCCGCGCTCTGGTCTGTGCGCGAGCATATCCCCGAGGCGAACCGGCGCATCGGCGCGATCGCCAGTCACGACATATCACTTCCCCTGATGGAAGTGCCGCGTTTCATCGCGAAGGCTCGGGTCGCGCTGGCCGAGCTGGGAGACATGCGGATCAACTGCTTCGGCCATCTGGGCGACGGCAACCTGCATTACAATCTGTTTCCCGCCCCTGGCCGGGACCGCGCGGACTACGAGCCGCTGCGGGGCGCGATCAGCCGCACCGTGCATGACCTGGTGTCCGAGATGGGCGGCGCGATCAGTGCCGAGCACGGGATCGGGCGCCTCAAGGTGGCCGAACTGGAACGTTATGGCGATCCCGTGGGGCTGGACGCCATGCGCGCGATCAGGGCCGCGCTCGACCCGGCGGGCATCATGAATCCCGGCGCCGTGCTGCGCGGCTGAGCCCGCCGGCTCAGAACCACTGCCCGGGTTCCATCAGGCCGAGATCGAGCAATTGCCGCGAGTGCCACTCGAACGGCGTCGAATTGTGCCAGCGGAAACTGTGGATGTCGAACCGCGAGCCCGGGTTGCGACGCAGCGCCTTGGCGGTGCGGAACGAACAGACCGCCGCGGTCAGGTTGTGGTGCCACGGGCAGGCATAGGTGTTGTATTCCTGGTCCTCGAACGTGTGATCGTCGCGCAGGATCACGCCCGGTGCCGCCCGGAACAGCGAGATGCGGTCGATCTTGCGGCTGGGCTTGGGGATATGTTCCTCGTAACGCCAGCGCAGCCCGCCGAAGAAGTCGAGCTGACGGTCGCGCGGGTGGTCGGTCACGGGATCGTGACGGGCCTGCGCGTAATAACCCGAGCGGTCCAGGAACGCCCGTTCCAGCGACACCGCGTCGGGGTGGCGGTCGAGATCCTCGGCATAGAGGTCGATGACATAGGTCAGCATCGCGTCGCGCCGTTCCTCGGTGTGAAAGGCCAGCATCTCGCCCACCGTGCGGCTCTCGCAGAAAGGATAGAACAGGTACTCCGCGTTGAAACAGTAATACATCCACAGCCCCGGCGCGGCCGCAGCCACACGGTTGACCGTGTCGGCAAAGCTTTTCCCCGGTCGCAACTCGTGGGTGATGCGATGCACCCGGTCGGCGACGTCCTCGGGCAGATCGAAGGCATCCGGCATCAGCGCGAGCACCGAGGCGAACCCGCAATCCAGATGGTGGCGCAGGGTCGATCCGATCTCGACCTCGTCCTCGACGAAGATCATCGCCACCGGCCCCTTGGCCAGTGCCTTGCGCCCGTCGCGCAGGAAGCTGTCGAGTGACTCGTATCGCATGGTGTCCGCCCGAATGTGCCGATATGGCGTTTTCGCGCAGATTCGGTTAATTCCCCCTGCATTGCAAGCCGGGGCGCGGCGGTTTATGTAACCCCGCTGACCCACCCTTCCGCGCGCGACGAGGACCGACCATGACAGCCCCGAAAAAGCTCTTCATCAAGACCTATGGCTGCCAGATGAACGTCTATGACAGCGAACGCATGGCCGAGGCACTGGGCGGGCAGGGCTATGTCGAGACCAAAAGCCCCGATGACGCCGACATGATCCTGCTCAACACCTGCCACATCCGCGAGAAGGCGGCCGAGAAGGTCTATTCCGAGCTGGGCCGGTTCAAGGGGCTGAAGGCGGCGAACCCCGACCTGAAGATCGGCGTCGCGGGCTGCGTGGCCCAGGCCGAGGGCGAGGAGATCATGCGCCGTCAGCCGCTGGTCGATCTGGTGGTCGGGCCGCAGAGCTATCACCGCCTGCCCGCACTCGAGGCACGCGCGCGGGGCGGGGAGAAGGCGCTCGATACCGACTTCCCCGAGGACGACAAGTTCGAGACGCTGAAATCGCGGCCGCGCGCCACGCGCGGGCCGACCGCCTTCCTGACTGTGCAGGAAGGGTGCGACAAGTTCTGCGCTTTCTGCGTGGTGCCTTACACCCGCGGCGCCGAGGTGTCGCGCCCGGCCGAACGCATCCTGTCGGAGGCGCGCGACCTGGTCGAGCGCGGGGTGCGCGAGATCTCGCTGCTGGGGCAGAACGTCAACGCCTATCACGGCGCCGGAGCGGATGGCGACTGGTCGCTGGCGCGGCTGATCTGGGCCTTGAACGGGATCGACGGGCTGGAGCGCATCCGCTTCACCACCAGCCATCCCAACGACATGACCGACGACCTGATCTCGGCGCATGGCGAGTGTGAAAAGCTCATGCCCTACCTGCACCTGCCGGTGCAGTCGGGCTCCGACCGCATTCTGAAACGGATGAACCGCAGCCACACCGCCGAGAGCTATCTGCGCCTGATCGAGCGGATCCGCGCAGCGCGCCCCGACATCCTGATGTCGGGCGATTTCATCGTGGGCTTCCCCGAGGAGACCGAGGCGGATTTCCAGGCCACGCTCGACCTGATCGAGCAGGTCCGCTACGGCTATGCCTATTCGTTCAAATATTCGACCCGCCCGGGCACGCCCGCGGCAGAGCGCGCGCAGGTCGACCCGGAGGCCGCCAGCGAGCGGCTGCAAAGGTTGCAGGCCCTGATCACCCGGCATCAGCAGGAGATCCAGCAGGAGATGGTCGGGCGCGAGGTCTCGGTGCTTTACGAGAAACCGGGCCGTCTGGAGGGCCAGATGGTCGGCAAGTCCGAATACCTCCACGCAGTGCACGTCACCGACCCGCAGGCGCGGGTCGGCGATCTGGTGCGCGTGCGCATCAAGAACTCGGCCACGCATTCGCTGGCAGGCGAACGCCTCTGACCGGGCCGGGCCCTAGCGCTGGGCCGGTGTCGTGGCCAGGATGTTGAGCAGCGACATGCGCATGTGGTCGTGATTGCCGCCCCCGTATTCGTCGCGGCAGACCCGCTCGCCGATGGCCGCGGCCTGGGGATAGCTGTATCCGATCCGCACGAGGTCCTCGACGAAGACCGCGTTGGGCCGGTCCCAGACCACACCGCTGGTCGGGCCGCGATAGCAGCTTATGGTGATCGCCGAGGGGTTGCTCCCCGGCTTGGTCGGCATCGTGTCGGCCAGGGAAGCGGTCGCGCCACCCCAAGCCAGCACAAACGCCGCAGTGGCGGTTGCGATGGTTTTCATTTTTCAGCCGCCATGATCGCGCGCCTGACCGACCGTGCCCCCCACGGGACAGCCTCTTCCAGGTACGCGTGCAGACTCGGAAGGATGGCAGATTCGGCGCAATTTGTCATTTTTTCGCGCGGTTCAGGCCGCATTTCCGCCATGGTTGAGCGGGTTTCGCCCCGCGCTTGCGAACAATCTTGAGCGCGCGGCGCAATTGTTTCGGGTAGGGAAACGGGCCGGGGGGTTGAATATGGCTGATACGCTGGCGAGCCCCGGAATTCGGGCCGTCAAGCCGCGGCATCGGGCTGTTTTGCGGCGGAGGCCGCCGATCATCTGGGGGCAGGCGGCGATTTTTGCTTCACAGTTAACCAATATATTCCTAACCTTACCGCATAGTCCGGCACGCTGCCGCCCTTCGGGGATTTTCGTGCCGTTGACGGGGGACGATCAATTTAAAGGATGTCTGCGGTGAAGTATTCAGCAATGCACTGCGCCACCCGCCTTCTGGCGGCGCTGGCGCTCCTTGTCGTGGGGGTTTCGACCGTTCCGCGCGACGCGATGGCCGAGGCGCAAAAACGCGTCGTGGTCGGTGAACGCTATGTGCCCACGATCTGGGTGGACCCGGACGGGTGCGAGCACTGGGTGATGGATGACGGGACCGAGGGCTACATGACCCCGCATGTCAACCGCCAGGGCATTCCGGTCTGCCGCCGGGGCGATGTCTGTGGCGTGATGCCAACCGACCAGTTCTTCGCCACCGACAGCTATCGCATCACCGCTGCGGGCCAGCAGCGTTTGCAGGAGTTCTTCCGCAAGGCCAACGCCTCTTCCTTCATCATCGTGGGCCATACCGACAGCCGGGCCTCGGATGCCTACAACATGCGCCTGTCGCTGAACCGGGCCAATTCGGTGGCCCGCGTGGCGCAAAGCACCGGGGCGCGCATCTCGGACGTGCGCGGCTATGGCGAGCGCCAGCCCCGCGTGGCCAATACCAGTGCCGCGAACATGGCGCAGAACCGCCGCGTCGAAATCATCTGCCTGCGTTGAGGGGAACGGACATGAATATCGTCAAGGGAATCGCTCTTCTCGCCGTGGTCGGCGCCATCTCGGCCTGCGACAAGCAGAACAAGACCGTGGACCGGGGCTTCAACAGCCACGATCTCAGCACGATGAAAGCCGGGATCTGGGTCGATCCCAACGGTTGCGATCACTGGATCATCGATGACGGGCACGAAGGGTATCTCTCGCAGCGCCTTGACCCCTATGGCAAGCCGGTCTGTTCGGGGGCGGCGCCGCCGAACACCGCGACCGGGCCGTTCAGGAAGGGCTCCTCGGTGCCCGACCCGATCTGAACGGGCCAGCCTCAGTGCCGCGAAGGAAACCGCCCGGCCCCCGGGCGGTTTCTTTTTTGTGCCGGTTCGGTGAAATCCCGCCCACGCCGCTTGCAAGGGGCAGGGGAACTTGGCACGCTCAAAGCGAACACGAGCTACAGGAGAGCCGATTGGCCATTGGCGCGCTGATCCCTGAGACCGCACCGCCCGAGGTGCAGATCGAATTTCCCGACAACCGTCTGCTGATCGACCTGTGCGGCGAATTCGACCGGAACCTGGCCCTGATCGAACAGAACCTGGACGTGCAGATCCTGCGCCGCGGCAATCACCTGGCAATCATGGGCGAGGAGGCGCCGAGCCGCCAGGCCGACGAGGTGTTGCAGGCGCTTTACGCGCGGCTGGAAGGCGGGCGCGACGTGACCCCCGCGGACATCGACCGGGTGCTGCGCATGGACAGCGACACCGGCACGGATGGCGACCAGATCGAGATGTTCGGCGGCGGCCCGCTCGAGATCAAGACCCGCAAGAAACCCGTCGAGCCGCGCACCGACGCGCAGAAGGCCTATGTGCAGTCGCTGTTCCGCAACGAGTTGGCTTTCGGCATTGGCCCGGCGGGCACCGGCAAGACCTATCTCGCCGTCGCGGTGGGTGTGACCATGTTCATCGGCGGCCATGTGGACCGCATCATCCTGTCGCGCCCTGCGGTCGAGGCGGGCGAGAAGCTGGGCTATCTGCCCGGCGACATGAAGGACAAGGTCGATCCCTACATGCAGCCGCTCTACGACGCGCTGAACGATTTCCTGCCCGGCAAGCAGCTGGCCAAGCTGATCGAGGAAAAGCGCATTGAGATCGCGCCGCTGGCCTTCATGCGGGGGCGGACGCTGTCGAACGCCTTCGTCGTGCTGGATGAGGCTCAGAACGCGACCGCCATGCAGATGAAGATGTTTCTCACCCGGCTGGGCGAGGGCTCGCGCATGGTCATCACCGGCGACCGGAGCCAGGTGGACCTGCCGCGCGGCGTGCCCTCGGGCTTGGCCGACGCGGAGCGCCTTCTCAAGGACGTGAAGGGCATCGGCTTCAACTATTTCTCGTCGCGCGACGTGGTGCGCCACCCGCTGGTGGCCCGGATCATCGAGGCCTATGATGCCGACGCCTGACCGGGCAGCGCGCATTTGCGGCTGGTCCCGCGCCACAGAGCGCCTATAAGCGCGGCCATGACCTTCGACATCATCATCGAGGACGACCGCTGGTCGGCGGTGCCGCTGGAGCGGCTGGCAGACGCGGCGGGCCGCGCGGTGCTGGCGCGGCTCGGGCTCGACCCCGAAACCTGCACGGCCAGCCTGCTGGCCTGCGACGATGCCCGCATCGCCGCGCTCAACACAGAGTTCCGCGGCAAACCCGCGCCCACCAACGTGCTCAGCTGGCCTGCCGCCGACCTTGCCCCCGATCGGCCCGGTGGCGCGCCGATCCCGCCCGCCCCCGATTTCACCGGCGAGATCGAGCTGGGCGACATCGCCCTTGCCTGGGACACCTGCGCCCGCGAAGCGGCAGAGGCCGGCAAGCCATTGGACGACCACCTCACCCACCTGATCGTGCACGGCCTTCTGCATCTGCTGGGGTATGACCATGAAAGTGACCCGGATGCCACTTTGATGGAGGGTTTGGAGACCGAAATACGTGGCAAACTGGGGGTGCCTGACCCATATAGGGTTGGCGATGGGCCCTGACGGCCCGATTTCGGACAGGATCAATGGGCGACAACGAAGGCAGTTCTAACGCAGCGCACAGCGCGCAGCCGACCGAAGAGATCGATCAGATCGAAGAGACCACCGCCGAGGAGCGGAGCAGCGGGTTCCTGGGGCGTTTCCTGGGTGCATGGTCGACCGGGGCCGACGAGGGGGCCGACGAGGCCGCAAACGGGTCATCGGCGACGGCAACCACCTCGCACGGCATGATGAACCTGCGCAGGATGCGGGTCGAGGACGTGATGATCCCCAAGGCCGAGATCGTCGCGGCCGCCAACACCTCGACCGTTGACGAACTGGTCGCCGCCTTCCGTGACAGCGGCTACAGCCGCATCCCGATCTATGACGGCACGCTGGATACGCCGCTCGGGTTCTGCCACCTCAAGGATCTCGCCCTGCGCCACGGGTTCAACGGCAAGGGGCACGATTTCGACATCTCGGCGATGCTGCGCCCGCTCCTGTTCGTGCCGCCCTCGATGCCCATTGGCGTGCTGCTGACCAAGATGCAGGCCGAACGCCGGCACATGGCGCTGGTCATCGACGAATATGGCGGGGTCGATGGGTTGGTGACGATCGAGGACCTGATCGAACAGGTGGTGGGCGAGATCGCCGACGAGCACGACACCGAAGAGGACCAGACCTGGCTGCCCGAGAAATCCGGGGTCTGGCTGGCCCAGGCGCGCACCCCGCTGGACGAGTTCGAGGCCGAGATCGGCCATTCCCTGACCGAGCATGACAGCGTGGACGAGGAAGAGATCGACACGCTGGGCGGGCTGGTTTTCATGCTGGCGGGCCGGGTGCCCGCACGCGGCGAGGTCGTGGCCCATCCCGACGGCACCGAGTTCGAGGTGATCGACGCCGATCCGCGCCGGATCAAACGCCTGCGGGTACGCCTGCCGGACCGCGCCTGATGCGTCATCCGGTGCCGTGGTCGCCGCAATGGTCGCTTGGCCGGCGGTCGATTCTGGCGGTGGTCGCCGGCGCGGTGGCGGCCATGGGGCTGGCGCCGCTGGGCCTGTGGCCGATGACGCTGCTGGGGGTCGCCTGCTTGCCCGCTCTCCTGTTCATGGCGCGTTCGTTGCGCCAGGCCGTGCTGATGGGCTGGGCCTTCGGGGCGGGCTGGTTCGTTCATGCCCTGCTCTGGATCATCGAACCCTTCCTGGTCGACGTTGCGCGGCATGGCTGGATGGCGCCCTTCGCGCTGCTGTTCATGTCGGGCGGGCTGGCCCTGTTCTGGGGCGCGGCCGCGGGTTTGGCTTGGCGCGCGGGCCGGCGCCCGATGTCGCGCGGTGTCGCGCTGATCTTCGCCTTGACTCTGGCCGAACTGGCCCGCGGCTATGTTCTGACCGGGTTTCCCTGGGCCGCTCCGGCGCAGGTCTGGGTCGGCACCCCGGTTGCCCTGCTGCTGGCCTGGATCGGCCCGCACGGGCTGACATTCGTCACCCTGGCCGTGGCGATGCTGCCCGGAGTGACGCTCGCGCTGCGTCTGCCGATGCGCCGGGCCGTCATCGCCGCGCTGCCCGCGCTCGCGCTGGTGACGGCCGCGATGACGGCCCAGGCCCGCGCGCCACAGGTCGAGAGCACGGGGCAGGTGGTGCGGCTGGTCCAGCCCAACGCGCCGCAGCATCTCAAGTGGCACCCCGATTACGCGCTGGAGTTCTTCAACCGGCAACTCACCTTCACCCGCGCCTCGGGCGACACCCCGCGCCCCGACCTGATCGTCTGGCCGGAAACCTCGGTTCCGGCGCTCCTGGAGCAGGCCGACGCGGCGATGGCCGCCATGGCCGAGGCCGCGGGCGGCGTGCCGCTGGTCTTCGGCATTCAGCGCAGCGAGGGGCTGCGTGCCTTCAATTCGCTGGTCGTACTGGACGGGCAGGGCGCGATAGCCACGATCTATGACAAGCATCACCTGGTGCCTTTCGGCGAATACATCCCGCTGGGCGACCTGGCCGCCGGGCTGGGCCTGCGCGGGTTCGCGGCGCGCGAGGGCGACGGCTATTCCCCCGGTCCAGGCCCACGCGTGCTGGACCTGCCGGGGATCGGACGCGCGCTGCCGCTGATCTGCTACGAGGCGGTCTTTCCCCAGGATGTGAACGCGGCGCCCGAGCGTCCCGAGTTGCTGCTCCAGATCACCAACGATGCGTGGTTCGGCGCCCATTCCGGTCCCTACCAGCACCTCGCCCAGGCGCGGATGCGCGCGATCGAGCAGGGTCTGCCGATGGTGCGCGTGGCCAATACCGGCGTCTCGGCGATGATCGACCCGCTGGGCCGGATCACCCGCGCCCTGCCGCTGGGCGAGGCCGGGCTGCTCGACGCGACCCTGCCGGCGCCCCTGCCGCCCACGCTCTACGCGCGGCTGGGCGACGGTCCGGTGCTGGCGATGATCTTCGGGCTGGGCCTGGCGCTCTGGGCGATGCGCCGCCAGCGCCGCGTATTCAGAGGTTGACCCCGCAGGCGGGCAGGCGTAACCCGTTCCGAATCCTGCTACAACGGCTTCCTGGCGTGGTGGGAATAACCCCAATGGAGCGCTTTTCATGTCACGCAACAACTATACCTTCACCTCGGAATCCGTCTCCGAGGGCCACCCGGACAAGGTCTGCGACCGGATCTCCGACGCCGTTCTCGACGCCTTCCTCAACGAGGAGCCCGAGGCGCGCGTGGCATGCGAAACCTTCGCCACCACCAACCGCGTGGTGATCGGCGGCGAGGTGGGGCTCAACGACAAGGCGCGCCTGACCCAGCTGCGCGACGATCTCGCCTATGTGGTGCGCGACTGCATCCGCGACATCGGCTACGAGCAGGACAAGTTCCACTGGAAGGACGTGGAGATCACCAACCTGCTGCACGAGCAGTCCGCCCATATCGCCCAGGGCGTGAACGCGGCCGAGAACAAGGAGGAGGGTGCGGGCGATCAGGGCATCATGTTCGGCTTCGCCACCGACGAGACCGACGCGATGATGCCCGCCCCGATTCAGTTCAGCCACGCCATCCTGCGCCGTCTCGCCGAGGTCCGCAAATCCGGCGCCGAGCCCGCGCTGGGCCCGGATGCCAAGTCGCAGCTCTCGGTGCGTTACGAGAACGGCAAGCCGGTGGGCGTCAGCTCGATCGTGCTCTCCACCCAGCATTTCGACGAGACCCTGACCAGCGCCGACATCCGCGCCATCGTCGAGCCCTACATCCTCGAGATCCTGCCCGACGGCTGGGTCGATGCCGACACCGTCTGGCACGTGAACCCCACGGGCAAGTTCGTGATCGGCGGGCCGGACGGCGACGCGGGACTCACGGGTCGCAAGATCATCGTGGACACCTATGGCGGCGCGGCCCCGCATGGCGGCGGCGCATTCTCGGGCAAGGACCCGACCAAGGTGGACCGCTCGGCCGCCTATGCCGCGCGCTACCTGGCCAAGAACGTGGTCGCCGCCGGCATGGCCGGGAAATGCACGATCCAGCTCAGCTATGCCATCGGCGTCAGCCAGCCGCTGTCGATCTATGCCCAGACCCACGGCACCGGGGAAATCCCCCCCTCCGAGATCGAGAAAGCCATCGGCAAGGTGATGGACCTCTCCCCGCGCGGCATCCGCGAGCATCTGCAACTCAACCGCCCGATCTATCAGCGCACCGCCGCCTACGGCCATTTCGGCCGCCAGCCCGAGGCCGATGGCGGCTTCAGCTGGGAGCGGACCGACCTGGTCGAATCGCTGAAATCCGCGATCTGAGCCAGCGCCCGCGACAGAAAAAGGCGCGGCATCCCCAGGGTGTCGCGCCTTTCTCTTTCTTCGGGGGATATGGCGTCAGCCGTCCGCGTCCTTGGGGCCGATCTTGTCCCAGGTCTGCGTCTCGAAATCGCCCGCGTCATGGCGTTCGCGCAGTTGCATGGCCGGATCGCCGAAGGCGCGGTTGACCATGCGCCCGCGCTGCACCGCCGGGCGGGCGTCGATCTCCTTGGCCCAGCGCTGCACGTTCGCATAGCTTTCGACATCCAGGAACGTGCCGGCATCATAGAGCCGCCCCAGCGCCAATTGCCCGTACCAGGCCCAGATCGCCATGTCGGCGATGATATAGTCCTCGCCTGTCATGTACCGCCGCTCGGCCAGATTGCGCTCCAGCACGTCGAGCTGGCGCTTGATCTCCATGGCGAAGCGGTTGATCGGATATTCCCATTTCTCCGGCGCGTAGGCATAGAAATGGCCGAAGCCGCCGCCCAGATAGGGCGCGCTGCCCATCTGCCAGAACAGACAGGACAGCATCTCGGGGCGCAGGGCCGGGTCCCCGGTCAGGAACTGCCCATGCTTCTCGGCGAGATAGAGCATGATCGCTCCGCTCTCGAAGACCCGCGTGGGGGTGGGCGTGGAATGGTCCATCAGCGCGGGGATCTTGGAATTCGGGTTCACCTCGACAAAGCCCGAACCGAACTGATCGCCCTCGCCGATGTTGATCAGCCAGGCATCGTATTCCGCGCCGCTCTCGCCCAGGGCCAGAAGCTCCTCCAGCAGCACCGAGACCTTGACCCCGTTCGGCGTGGCCAGCGAGTAGAGTTGCAGCGGATGCTTGCCCACCTCCAGCGGCTTGTCATGGGTCGGGCCGGCGATGGGGCGGTTGATGCTGGCAAAGCGGTTGCCGTCGTCCTTCTGCTCCCACGTCCAGACCTCGGGCGGCGTGTAGGTGTCGGTCATGTCTCGGCGTCCTTCCCTGTCTTGTGCGTCCTGATGCCCAGACATGAGCCTTCTGGCGTACATGTATAGCACCTGCGCCGCGCTGACCGGCGATGAACAGGCCTTGCGCGCTTGCGCGCAACCGGCCCCGCCTGGCACGGTTTGCGGCGGAAACATGCTGATTTACCGGGAATCGACCTTTCGTCGCACCCTTGCGGGCCCTATAACGCGAACGTCTCGGACCGGGGGAGTCGCGGGACCATTGACACTTTCTCAACGGGGTCACCCTTAATGTCGATCTTCGATTACCTCGGCGGCCTGTTCACGGCGGACATGGCCATCGACCTGGGCACCGCGAACACGCTGGTTTACGTGAAGGGCCGCGGCGTGATCCTGTCGGAGCCGTCGGTGGTGGCCTATCACGTCAAGGACGGGGTCAAGAAGGTGCTGGCCGTGGGCGAGGATGCCAAGCTGATGCTGGGCCGGACGCCGGGCTCGATCGAGGCGATCCGCCCGATGCGCGAGGGCGTGATCGCGGATTTCGACACCGCCGAGGAGATGATCAAGCACTTCATCCGCAAGGTGCACAAGCGCTCGACCTTCTCCAAGCCCAAGATCATCGTCTGCGTCCCCCATGGCGCCACCCCGGTCGAGAAGCGCGCGATCCGCCAATCCGTGCTCAGCGCCGGCGCTCGGCGCGCGGGGCTGATCGCGGAACCCATCGCGGCGGCCATCGGGGCGGGAATGCCGATCACCGATCCCACCGGCAACATGGTCGTCGATATCGGTGGCGGCACCACCGAGGTAGCGGTGCTGAGCCTATGCGACATCGTCTATGCCCGCTCGGTCCGGGTCGGCGGCGACCGCATGGACGAGGCGATCATCGCCTATCTGCGCCGCCAGCAGAACCTGCTGATCGGTGAGAGCACCGCCGAGCGGATCAAGACCTCGATCGGCAGCGCACGGATGCCCGACGACGGGCGCGGCGCGGTCATGCAGATCCGGGGTCGCGACCTGCTCAACGGCGTGCCCAAGGAGATCGAGATCTCCCAGGCGCAAGTGGCCGAAGCGCTGGCCGAGCCGGTGCAGCAGATCTGCGAAGCGGTGATGACCGCGCTCGAGACCACACCGCCCGATCTGGAAGAGCACACGTCTGAACTCCAGTCACGTGGCCATCTCGTATGCCGTCTTCTGCTTGAAGGCCAAA
>DOIS01000270.1 GCA_003511785.1 Paracoccaceae bacterium | reverse complement strand
CGAAACACATCACGATGTCCGAGCCCAGCAGCCGCTGAATCTCCATCGATCGCTCCGGCGTCAACTCGTGCCGCGCCCCGTCGATATGGGATTTGAACGTGACCCCCTGCTCGGTCAGCTTGCGCAGCCCGGCCAGGCTCATCACCTGGAAGCCGCCGGAATCCGTCAGGATCGGCTGGTCCCAGTTCATGAAGCGATGCAAGCCCCCCAACCGGTCGATCCGCTCGGCGGTGGGCCGCAGCATCAGATGATAGGTGTTGCCCAGCAGGATGTCGGCCCCGGTGGCGCGCACGCTCTCGGGCAGCATCGCCTTGACGGTCGCCGCAGTGCCCACCGGCATGAAAGCGGGCGTGCGGATCTCGCCGCGCGGCGTGGCGATCACCCCGGTGCGCGCGGCCCCGTCGGTTGCATTCAGGCGGAATGTAACGTTGTCTTGCATGGTGATCCCGAAACGGCGTATCGCCGCCTTCTGCGCCAAAACCACCGATTTGCCAAGGACCGCCCATGCCCGATCCCGTTCCCGCGCCGCTCACCTTCGGATGGGAGGAGTGGGTCTCGCTTCCCGATCTGGGCCTGCCCGCGATCTCGGCCAAGGTCGATACCGGCGCGCGCACCTCGGCGCTGCACGCCTTCGACATCGAGGTGTTCGGCCCCAATACGAAACCCAAGGTGCGGTTCGCCGTCCATCCCGTGCCCGGGCGCGACGATCTGTCGATCCCCTGTTCGGCCGACATCATCGACCGGCGCGAGGTGACATCCTCGAACGGCGAGACCGAGTTGCGCTATGTCATCCGCACCAATATCGAGGTCGCGGATCAATCCTGGCCGATCGACGTGACGCTCACCAACCGCTCGACCATGGCCAGCCGGATGCTGCTGGGACGGCAGGCTCTGGTGGATCACATCTCGATCCAGCCGACCGAGCGGCACCTGCAACCGCTCCTGAGCTACGACGTCTATCACTCCGCCGCGGTGCGCCGCGCGGCGCCCAACCGCGCGCTGCGCATCGCCGTGCTGAGCCGCGAGAACAATTATTCCACCCGCCGCCTGGTCGGGGTGGGCGAGGCGCGTGGCCACGCGGTCGAGGTGATCGACACCACGCGCTGCTACATGGCGCTGAACGCCATGGCCCCCGAGGTGCATTACGATGGCAAGCGCCTGCCGCGCTATGACGCGGTGATCCCGCGCATCGGCTCGTCGATCACGCCCTATGGCACGGCGGTGATCCGCCAGTTCGAGACCATCGGCACCTATTGCGTGAACGGCAGCGCCGGCATCACCGCCAGCCGCGACAAGCTGCACGCACACCAGGTGCTGGCGCGCCACCGGATCGGCATGCCCGCGACGGCCTTCGCGGCCAGCCCCAAGGACACCACCAACCTGATCGGGCTGGTGGGCAGCGCGCCTCTGATCGTCAAGCTTCTGGAAAGCACGCAGGGCAAGGGCGTGGTGCTGGCCGAGACCAAGAAGGCCGCCGAGTCGGTGATCTCGGCCTTTCGCGGGCTCAAGGCGAATTTCCTGGTGCAGCAATTCGTCAAGGAGGCGGCGGGCGAGGACATCCGCTGTCTTGTCATCGGTCACAAGGTGGTCGCGGCGATCAAGCGCACCGGCGCCGAGGGCGAGTTCCGCTCGAACCTGCACCAGGGCGGCACGGCCAAGGTCACCCGCATCACCCGCGCCGAGCGCGAGGTGGCATTGCGCTCGGCCCGGGCCTTCGGGCTGAACATGGCGGGCGTGGACCTGCTGCGCTCCGAAAGCGGGCCGAAAGTGCTCGAAGTCAACAGCTCACCCGGTTTCGAAGGGGTCGAGACCGCGACAAACAAGGACATCGTGGGCCGTCTCTACGACGAGATCGAGCAGAAGGTGCGCCCCGCCCCCGCCCGCCGCCGCAAGATCGGCTAGTCAGGCGCGCCGCCCGGGTCGGGCCAGGCGTGGGGTGGGTTTTCAACCCGCCCCCGGTCCGTCCCGCCTGCGCCCGCCGGTCTCACAATCCCGCCACGAGCGCGCAGCGCGAGCCGTCCATCGGTGGCCCGGAGTAGAGCTGCAACAGGCTGTCCTCGGCATTCCCCGCGCCCTGGGCGCAGTCCATCCGCCGCAGCGCGGGATAGAAGACCGGGTAGAAATCGTTGACATAAAGGCGAAACGCCTCGAGCGTGCGGGCCTCGTCGCATCGCCGCTCCTCGGCGCAGCGTAGCGCCGCCTGGAAGAACCCGGTCAGCGCATAGAGCGACACCGTCACCGGCGCGCGCGTGTCGAGCAACGCGAACATCTCGGCGGCGTAGCTGCGGCTGTCCCGGGCCCCGCCCAGCCGCGCCTGCACCTCGGGCTCCAGAAGGAAGGCCAGCAGCCGGTCCTTGTGCATCCCGATATGGTCGCCGTGAAACAGCGTCACATAGGTCTGCAGGTTGTCGCGTTTCTCGCGCCCGACCTCGAACCATTCCTGCGCCAGCAGCACCAGCCCGCCACCCACCACTCCCGAGAGCAGGTAGCGCGAGCTTTGCGCGATCAGCCGGGCGGGCCTCAGCTTCATCGACGACAATCCGCCGGGATCAGGGGCACCAGACCGTTCTGCGCGGCTTTCAGAACGTCGCTTTGATGGCGTCGCAGGCATTCCGCAAGCCCAGGGGTGAGGATCATGTACTTGCGATAGGACGGACCCGCCGCCGCATCGCGCACCGCCCCCGCCATTGGCAGAAGGTTGGTGGCTTCGCGCGCCTCCATCCGTTGGATCAGGCCGGGCTGGCTGGGGCAGCCCTCGAAATCGACGGTGATTTCCTGACCCTGCGCGATGTAACTGCCCAAATGCCGGATGAAGCACTCGAAGCCTTTTTGCGAGACCAGTGCCATGCCCTCGTCAACGTCCTGCGCCCGCGCGTTTTCCGCCCCGGACAGGCCTGCCAGCAGACCCAGGACAAGCCCCGCCATGATCGCGCTCCGCCTCATGCCCGTGCTCCTCCTCGCGCTGATGCTCCTGCCCCTGCCTCGCGACGCGGCCCGGGCAATGGAACTCAAGCATATCCGCCTGAACGATGGAACCCCGGCGCTTTACGCCACGGGCGAGATCGGGCCCGGCGATGCCGAGGCCCTGCGCGCGGCGCTGGACGAGGTGTCCAAGGACCGCTTCGGCGCGCGGGTGGTGCGGCTGAACTCGCCCGGCGGATCGGTGTTTCACGCCATGCAGATGGCCCAGGTGTTCGACGAGATGCGGGTGATGGCCGTGGTCGCTTGGGACGATCTCTGCGCCTCGGCCCGCGCGGCGATCCTGTTCATCGCCGCCGACGCGCGGCTCCTGCTGGGCAACGGGCGGCTGATGTTCCACGGCTGCGAGCCGGGAAACACCACGTCCGAACTGTCCAGGCTCATGTGCACCGGCGATATCGGCCGCTTTGCCGGCGAACAGGGGTTCTCGCCGGACTGGCTGTTCATGGGACTGCAAGGGGCGGAAGAGCGGGACACCGAACTTTATGTGAACCTGCGCAGCATCGGCTGCATGGGCCTCCAGCAGCCGCCCGGGCTGGCGCATTACGGCGCCCGGCAGACCCGTGCCTGCAACTGGCCATGACCGGCGCGGTATCCTGGGACAGGGATTGGCGCCGCCCACCCGGTGCGCCGCCGCTGCGCGAGCAGCTGCCGCCAGGCGCCGACCGGCTGGCTTACCTGTTTCAATGGTCGCCGCCCGACAGCTGGAGCTATCGCATCGAACGCGACGCAATCGGCCTTGGTTTCCGGCGCAAGGGTCAGTTCCCCGACGGCCCAGAACTGACGCTGTTCTGTCACTACCGGCTGCCGGGCGGTCTTCTGCTGCACTTGCGTCAACTGGCACCCGCGCCGATCCCGGTGCCGAGACGCGCCCATGTCAGCCTGGGCGGTCTGAGCGAGACGGTTCCGGTGCAACATGCCTGGCGCGAAAAAAACGTGGTGATTCCATCGATCCGTCTGGACGCGGGTTTCCACAAGCGCCTCGAAACCGACGCGCAGGCAGTTCTGTCGGTCACGCTTCTCGATGCCGATGGACGTCCCGGCGCCACCGTCGCTGCGCCCTGGGGCACCGGGTATATCCGCCAAAACTTCGCCTGGAACCATTGCGGCGGCCGTTACCCCGGCGAACCGTGAGGTCCCGGACTGGCGTCGATCAGGGCGGCGCGGGGCCGGTCGACGCGAATGCGACCGGGCTTGCCGCTTCGGCGGAACGGGGAAATCGCCGGGCCGGCCCCTCTGGACGCGCGCGCGCCCATTTCCTATATCTTCGCTCAGGAAACGAATGCAGAGGCAACCATGGACCAGCCGACCGAACCGCTCGAAGGGGCGCCGCTGATTGCGCCCTCGACCGTGGATCACCCGCTCTACGAGCCCATCGTGGAAGCCTGCCGCACGATCTATGACCCCGAGATCCCGGTGAATATTTACGAGCTGGGATTGATCTACACGATCGACATCTCGCCCGAGAACGAGGTGCATATCACCATGACGCTGACCGCGCCCGGCTGCCCGGTGGCCGGAGAGATGCCCGGCTGGGTCGCAGACGCGGTCGAGCCGCTGCCCGGCGTCAAGACCGTCAATGTGGATCTCACCTGGGAGCCGCCCTGGGGCATGGAGATGATGTCCGACGAGGCCCGGCTCGAGCTTGGCTTCATGTGATCCCGGCCGTGGCGCTTGCGCCATCCGCCGATGGGGCGATTGATCGGCGTGTGACGGGTTACGCGGCCCACTGACGTCGTGGTGCCCAGCCGCTCTGCAAACCCCTAGCGCCGGAACCTTCCGCCTCTAGCGGCGTTGCGCCGACATGACGTTCCGCGCCGCCAGTCTCCTGGCCCCTCTGATGGGCCTCCTCCTGCTCGTCCTGCCCGCCGCAGCGCAGGACAGACACGTCACCGCCTTCCCGCTCGACCATCTTAACCGGGGTCTCGACACGCCGCCGCCCGCGCTGGACCGGGCGACGCCACGGGCCACGATAGAAAGCCTGCTGCACCTGGCGGACCGCGAAGACTGGGAGGCGGCAGCCCATCTGCTGGACCTCGGCAACCTGCCCGTCGCCGACCAGGCCCGGCGCGGCCCGGACCTGGCGCGCAAGCTGCACACGGTCATCAACCGCAAGGCGGTGATTTCCTGGGACGACCTGCCCGACCGACCCGATGCGCTCGTCAGCGGCTCGCCCCGGCTCGACGCCACCGCGGGCGAGGCGCGCAAATCGATCCTGCTGTGGCAGCTCGAATTGAACGACCACCCCGCCAGCATCCGCCTGAACCGGGTGATCCCCGACGGCGGCGAGCCGGTGTGGGTGATCTCGCGTCAGACGGTGGACATGATCGCGCCGCTCTACGCGCGCTACGGCCCCCCCGAGTTCGAGCGCAACCTGCCCGAGGTCCTGCTGCGCGACGCCGCGTTCGACCTGATGATCTGGGAGCTTGCGGCGATCCCGGCGACGCTGGCCCTGGCGGTCCTTGCCGGTTATCTGGCCCGGTGGGTGCTCGACGCGATGGCCCGCCGGGTGCGCGGGCGGCTGCTGACCGACGTGCTGCGCGCCATGCGCGGGCCGGCCATCTTCGGCGCGGTAGTGGCCGTGGCCGTCTGCGCCAACCAGTATGTCTTCGTGTTCTCGGGCACCATCGATGCGATTCTCGGTCCGCTCATCTGTATCGGCATGCTGGGGGCGATCCTCTGGCTGGTGGTCAACGCCATCGACGCGGTCCTCGACCGGATCATCAGCTTCGGCGACACCGACCTTTCGGACCGCCGGCAGCACCAGAACCGAAGGATCGCCACCCGCATCGCCGCCCTGCGCCACGCGCTGATCGTCGGCATGGTGCTGCTGGGCATCGCCCTATTCGTGGCGTCGACCAACATCTTCGACAATATCGGGCTGTCGATCCTGGGCACCGCCGGGGCGCTGACGCTGATCCTGGGCTTCGCCGCGCGCCGGGTGCTGGGCAACATCATGTCCTCGTTGCAGATTGCGCTGAACCAGTCGGCCAAGATCGGCGACCGCATCGTCTACAAGGGCCATCTGTGCCATGTCGAGCGGATCAACTTCACCTATGTGCAGCTGCGCGACTGGGACAACACCCGCATCGTCGTGCCGGTCGAGGAATTCGCCACCACGGATTTCGAGAACTGGACCATGAAGGAGCCCGAGATGCTGCGGATCATCAAGCTCAAGCTGGCCCATGACGTGGACGTGGGGCCGCTGCGCGAGGCGTTCGACGCGGTGCTGCATGAGATCGACCAGGAGGAACTGGACGATCTGAGCCAGAGCGCGGTCTGGGTCGCGGGCCAGGATGTGTTCGGCACCGATGTGTGGTTCGCCGTGCCCTGCATCGATCCCAACACCTCCTGGGAGATGGCCTGCCAAGCGCGCGAGCGCCTGCTGCGCCGGATCACCGAAATCGGAGAGGAAACCGACCGGCAGATGTTCCCCGAGGCCAACCCGGCCGAGGCGGCCTGACCCGGCCAAAGATGCGGGCTGCGGTCACCTTCACCCCTTGAGCGCGGAGCCCATGGCCCCTAGATTGATCCGAGTAAAGGAGTCAGTCATGTTCGGCATTCCCGGCAAGCAAGCCGTTTCGATTACCCCCCGCGCCGCCACTCAGATCGCGCGGCTGATGGAAAAGGGCGGCCATGCGGGTCTGCGCATCGGCGTCAGGAAAGGCGGATGCGCGGGCATGGAATATACAATGGACTACGTTGACGAGGCCGACCCCAACGACGAGGTCGTCGAACAGGACGGCGCCCGTATCCTGATCGCACCGATGGCGCAGATGTTCCTCTTCGGCACCGAGATCGACTACGAGACTTCGCTGCTCGAGTCGGGCTTCAAGTTCAACAATCCCAACGTGATCGAGGCCTGTGGCTGCGGCGAATCGATCAAGTTCAAGGATGTGGACGAGTTGACCGCCGAAACCGCCGAAGACGGCGCGCCGCGACTGACCTGATGGGCGCGGCCTTCGCCGTCTCGCTCGCTCTGCTGATCGCGATGTCGTGGCGGGCCGAGCGGCGCCTGCGCCATCTCGACCGTCTCCCGATGCAATTCGGACCCACCGGTCAGCCCGGCTGGACCGCCCCGCGCCGGCTGGCGCTGGCCTTCATGCCAGTCTTCGCCGCGGCGACCTTTGCCTTGATCGCGCTGCTAACCCCACCCCACGCCATGCCGCTCGCGGTCGCGTGGTTCGTTGCGCTGGCCTTCGTGTCGGGCCATGCGCTGCACCTGTGGCTGATCGCCCGGCTCGGCTGACCGCGACGCCCTGCCCGAGGCAATTGTGCTGCCGTGATGCGGGTGCTACCACGTTGCCGAAACGAGGACGGGGAGCGGGCAATGCGGCGGAAACTGGCGGCGGGCAACTGGAAGATGAACGGCATCGGCGCCGATCTGGCCGAGTTTGAGGCACTGGCGCGCGCGCATCCCCGGCCGGACTGCGAGATCCTGATCTGCCCACCGGCCTCGCTTCTCCACCGGGCAGCCGAGGCCGCGTCGGACACGCCGATCGCCGTCGGCGGGCAGGATTGCCACTCGGAGGCGAAAGGCGCCCATACCGGCGACATCAGCGCGGCCATGCTGCGCGACGCGGGCGCAAGCCACGTGATCCTGGGCCATTCCGAGCGCCGCGCCGATCACGACGAGCGCAGCGAGGATGTGCGCGCCAAGGCCCGCGCGGCCATCTCGGAAGGGCTGACCGCGATCATCTGCCTCGGCGAGAGCCTGGCCGAGCGCGAGGCCGCCAATACGCTCGACATTATCGCCGGACAGATGTCGAGCTCGATCCCCGATATGGTGACCGGCGAGAATCTGGTCATCGCCTATGAGCCGGTCTGGGCCATCGGCACCGGCAAGGTTCCGACGCTTGAACAAATCGGCGAGGTGCATGATTCTATCCGCGCCATGCTTGAGGCCCGCTTTGGTCAGGATATCGGCGGGGCTGTGCGTCTGCTTTATGGCGGCTCGGTCAAACCGTCCAATGCCGATGAAATCTTTGCGGTTTCCAATGTTGATGGCGCGCTTGTCGGTGGTGCTTCCTTAAAAGCTGCCGATTTCAGCGGCATTATTTGCGCGCTGGAAAATAGTTAATCCGGTATTGTTACCAAAATATGAAAGATCCGTTTGAATATGACTGATGCACCCAAAAAGATAAAAAACCCCAACACCCAAACCGTCACCGAGGTAAAACACTGGACGGACCGGCTGTTTTCATTCCGGGTGACTCGACCGCAAAGCCTGCGTTTTCGCTCGGGTGAGTTTGTGATGATCGGTTTGATGGGCGATAACGGGCGGCCTTTGCTGCGGGCCTACTCGATTGCATCGCCAAGCTGGGACGAAACGCTGGAGTTTTATTCGATCAAAGTGCCCGATGGCCCGCTGACCTCGAAATTGCAGCATATCAAGGTGGGCGATGAAATTATCATGCGCCCAAAACCGGTTGGCACTTTGGTGCATGATGCCCTGATACCCGGCAAACGGTTGTGGTTTTTTGCCACCGGCACCGGATTTGCGCCCTTTGCATCGCTGATACGCGAGCCACAAACCTATGATGATTACGACGAAATTATCATGTGCCACACTTGTCGCGAGGTCGCGGATCTGGAATATGGTCGCCAGCTGGTCGAGAGCCTGCAAGATGATCCGCTGATCGGTGAAATGGTGGCCGGCAAGCTGCGTTATTTCCCCACCACCACGCGCGAACAAAGCCCGATGATGGGCCGCATCACCCATAAACTGGAAGACGGATCATTGTTTAAAGATTTGGGCGTGGCGCCAATTTGTAAAGAAATCGATCGGGCCATGGTTTGCGGATCGCTTGAGTTGAACATTGATCTGAAGCGTATTTTAGAGGGCTTTGGCCTTGAGGAAGGTGCCAATTCCAAGCCAGCGCATTATGTGGTCGAGAAGGCTTTTGTGGATTAGAGCGCATCCAGCCCATTGCGAAACACGCATTTATTCAGCGATCAGCCGCAAGGCGCGCGCAAGCAAATGTGTTCAGCTCGCCGGATAAGTGAAATTTGACTGGATTGCTCTAAACCCTGTTAAACCAGAATAAAAAAACGCCGCCCAGATTTCTTTGGGCGGCGTTTTTTATTTACATATCACACCCTTACAAGGTGCTTCTAACGTATTACTGACCCAAAGCCGCTTTGACTTGCTCAATCACAGCATTGATCATCTCCGGGCTTTCACCCGCTTTTTGAACGGCGGCTTTCAAGACAGTCTTTTTCATCATGCCCAGCTCTGATGCATCGATCATTTCAATCACTTTGGCAGCATCGAAACCATCAGCCGTCAACAACGATCCCAGACCGGATGTTTCCGCAGCAGCATCGGCTGCGGCTTTTTCAGCGGCGGCAGCTTCTTCAACCAACTTGGCAGCAGCAGCATCTTCAGCAGCCTTGGCCGTCGCAGCAGCTTCTTCAGCCAGTTTGGCAGCTTCAGCAGAAGCACCTTCCTGAGCAGCCGTAGCAGCAGCAGCGGCTTCCTCGGCAGTTTTGGCAGCCTCGGCGGCAACAGCTTCCTCGGCAGTTTTAGCAACAGCGGCAGCGTCTTCTGCCAGCTTCGCGGCCTCGGCAGCAACAGCGTCTTTAGCCGCTTTGGCTGTGGCAGCCGCGTCTTCAGCCAGCTTTGCCGCAGCAGCAGTCGCCGCTTCTTTTGCAGCCTTGGCCGTCGCAGCAGCCTCGCTTGCGGCGGTGGCTGCGGCCTCTGTGGCAGCATTTTGTTGTTGTGAATAAAAGTATAAGCCCCCGCCCGCAACAACCAGCAAGATGGCGACAATCCATGATTTCTTCATTTTTAACCCCTAAAACAGATCCAGAATCGGACCGGACATGGGGCAGCTATGACAGATGCACCTGTGATAGAAAAGCACACAACGCAAGTTTGGCCCCGAATTAGCGCGATATTGCCTATTCTTTTCACAATATACGCTTGTAAGCGCGCCCAAGGCCGTCTACTTTTCGCCTTATCCGCTATTCACAATCAAAAGGATCAACGTTATAGCCCGCAGACCCCACAATGCCCCGCCACAGCGCGACACTGGCCCTCGTGTAAATGAACGCATCACTTCCAATGAAATTCGCCTGATCGGCGCTGACGGTGAAAACGTCGGTGTTGTGACCCCGGCGCGTGCCATGGGTATGGCCGATGATGCCGGTCTGGATCTGGTGGAAATTTCGCCAAACGCCAACCCGCCGGTTTGCAAGATCATGGATTTTGGCAAGTATAAATACGAGCAGCAAAAACGTGAATCCGAGGCGCGCAAAAAGCAAAAAACCATCGAGGTCAAAGAGGTGAAATTTCGCCCCAACACCGACACTCATGATTACGATGTGAAAATGCGCAATGTGTTCAAGTTTCTGGGCGCCGGCGACAAGGTGAAAATCAGCCTGCGGTTTCGCGGTCGTGAAATGGCACACCTGAATTTGGGCCGCGCATTGCTGGAACGTGTTGCCGAGGACGTTAAGGAGCATGGCAAGGTTGAAAGCATGCCTAAAATGGAGGGCCGCCAGATGATGATGATGATCGGCCCACTGCCCAAATAACACCCGCCATAAAATTCTGAAAAGCCCCTGCCAGTTATATGATTTGCGGGGGTTTTTTATTTTCCACGCAGGGTTTGGGTGATTTCGGCCATGATCGAAATCGCAATTTCCGCCGGCGTTTTTGAATTAATATCCAAGCCAACCGGCCCGTGAATACGCGCGGTTTGCTCGGGGCTGAAACCATCGGCGTGCAAGCGATCCAGCCGTTTTTCGTGGGTGCGGCTTGAACCCAGACAACCCAGATAAAACACATCCGACTCTAGCGCCGCCTTGATCGCCGGGTCGTCGATTTTTGGCGCGTGACTAAGCGTGACAATGGCAGTGCGCGCGTCAAGTTCAATCTTGGCCAGCGCGGCGTCGGGCCAATCATCGACAATGGCCTGATCGGGAAAACGCGCATCCGAGCAAAACGCCGGACGCGGATCAATCAACAACGTATCAAATTCGGCCAGCCGCGCCATCACCAACAAAGGTTGGGCAATATGAACCGCGCCAATCACGATCATTTTCAGCGGCGGGTTGTGGATGATAACCAGATCATCGCCCTCATAACCCGATTTATCGCGCCGGAAACGGTCGGGATAATGGGTGTTATCGACAAGTTTTCGCCGCTGAATTTCGGGGTTAACCACATAAGCCACAGCGCGACGTTTGGCGCGGGCCTCCACCAGATCGGCCAGCAAATCCACGCCCATCACTGCGCCGACAGGCTCGATCATCACCTTGATTTCGCCACCACAAGCCAACCCAGCCGCGAATGCCTCGTCATTGGTGACGCCAAATTCCATCAGCCGCGGCTGGCCATCCTTGATCGCGGCAAGCGCCTCGGCAATCACCGCCGCCTCGACGCAGCCCCCCGAAACCGAGCCGGCAATTTCGCGATCATCCGCAATCACCATTTGTGCGCCAACCGGACGCAGCGCACTGCCCCAAGTCGAGGTCACCGTGGCCAACGCCACACCGCGCCCGCGCCTGTGCCAAGCAAGTGCGGTTTCGGGGATGTTGTCAAAATCAGTGGTCATGTTTTTGCCTTTTGATCCGTTTCCCGATTACCTTAACGGAAAACGGCCGCAAAAGTTACCCTTTGCGACCGCCAAATATTTTATATATTCAGGCGTTTAAACCGTTTCGTCACGCCCTTCGGGCAAAATAAACGCAACGATGATAAACAAAGCACCCAGACCAATGCCCAGCAGATCACCTTGAATAGCGGTGAACCCTTCGAATTTCGAGCCCGGAACCGTGCCCAAAGTCACCTTGCCACCGGCAATTGCATCCAGAATTCCGGTGCCCTTTACGCTCTCGAAAGTTAGCATATAGGCCAGTGCGCCGGCCAAACCACCACCGATAAACAGCAGCGCATCCTTGCGACCCGAAGCCGCCGAAACCAGACTTGTGCCCGGACAATAACCCGCAAGCACCCAGCCAAAGCCCATGATGCCGCCACCGATCAAAACCCCGACATAGGCGGTTTTCACCGACATGTGCATCACATCGACAAGGCCCAAAATCTGGCCGCCAAACATCAAAATCGAGGCGGTGCCGATGCCCAGCAAAATGGCCTTCATCAAATGCAGGTTTTTGAAATTCAGCATTTTAACGATGAAATTAGGGTTGGTCGCCCCGACGCGGTCCAGCACAAAGCCAAACAAAACGCCGACGATAATCGCGTATACAATAAGCATGTCCTAACCCCTTTTATACATAATCAACGCCGCCGGAATGGCCACGCCAAACGCACCGAGCGCAAAAATATAGCCCGAAAGCGAGGTCTGCATCATGCCCGACATCATATGCCCCGAGGAACAACCGCCAGCCATCCGCGCGCCATAAATCACGATAAACCCGCCGATCCAGACCGCCACGTATCGTTTGGCAATGCTGTCGCCAAAGTTCGCCGCCCAAATCGCCGGCACGCGGCGCTCTTTCATCACCTGTTTACGCCCCAGCCCCGAAATCGCCCCGCCAACCATCATGGCAAGCACAAAAACAAAGCTGTAGTTTAACGGATTAGACGCGCTTTTAGCATATTTACCGCCGGATTTGGCCAGATATGCGTTTGTCGAGGTATACTTGCCCTCGTCGTCTTTTGTGATGATCGTGTCATCCACCGCATTCCAGATTATTGCGTCAAAGATAACAAATTGTGTCGAAACCCCGATGGGTTTGACAAGGAGCACGGCCAAGAAGAACACAAAGCCCA
>DOIS01000271.1 GCA_003511785.1 Paracoccaceae bacterium | reverse complement strand
AAATACCTCCGGGGGAGTCCCGAAGGGGCGGGGGCAGAGCCCCCAGATGCATGACGCCGGCCGCGCGCGGTTGATCTGGGTCATGGCGCCGCGTGCCCGGGCGACCGAGCCTCGCGGCAAAGGAGACGCGCGCCGATGCCCCGTGCCCAGATACTCGTGACGCTCATCGCGGCGCTGGCCGCGGCCTGCGCCCCGCCCGGGCCCACGGTCAGCCGCGGCGAGGGGCTCTACATGCGCCACTGCGCCTCTTGCCACGGAAGCGATGCGCGCGGCGGCGGCGCGCGGGCCGAGGCGTTGTCGGTGGCCGTGCCGGGGCTGACCGGGCTGGCCGCCGCCCATGGCGGCACCTTTCCCTCGGAGGCGGTGATCGCTACGATCTACGGCTATCGCGGCAAGCAATTGGGCGCCACCATGCCGGAGTTCGGGCCGCTCTTCGACGGGCCGACGGTCGGCTGGATCACGCCGGACGGGGATGTTATCGAAACCCCCGAAGCCTTGGTGGCGTTGACCCGCTATCTGGCCTCGGTGCAGGATGAAATCTGATCGGGCCCAATGACATGGAGGACACCCGATGCGTCATTTCCTGAAACTCGCGGCGCTGGCCGCATTCGCTGCCGGGCCGCTGTCCGCGCAGAGCCCGGGCAACGCCGAGGCGGGCGCGGAACTGTACCGCACCCATTGCGCCACCTGCCACGGGATCGAGGCGAGCGGGCAAGGGCCGATGGCGGGCGTGCTCGTCATCAACCCAGCGATCTCACGCAACTGGCCGCGCGCGAGGGCGGGAGCTTTCCGGTCGAACGCGTGGTCAAGCGGATCGACGGGCGCGACCCGTTGGTCAGCCATGGCAGCCCGATGCCGGTCTACGGGTTCTTCTTCGAGGGCCGCGACAAGGCGCTCAAGACACCTTCGGGCCAGCCGATCCTGACCAGCCAGCCGATCATCGACCTGATCGCGCATCTTCAGACCCTTCAGGCCGAGTGACGCGAGGCGTCATGCGTTCGATCCTTTTCGGCGGGCTGGCGGGGCTGGGTGCCCTGGCCGTGGCCTGCGCCCCCGACATGATGCCCACGCCCAGCGAGGGCGAGGCGGTGTTCCTGGAGAATTGCGCGGCCTGTCACGGCTGTCGCGCGGAAGGCGCCGAGGAACTGGTGGGCGGCGAGACCGCCCCCGATCTCACGCAAATCGCCGCGCGCAACGGCGGAGTCTTTCCCCGTGCCCAGATGCTCTCGACCATCGACGGCTATGGGCGGGTCGAGCATCCCGGCGTGATGCCGGAATTCGGCGCGGTGCTGGAGGGCGAATTGGTGCCGGTGGAGATCGACGGCACGATGACCCCCACGCCGCGACCGCTGGCCGCGTTGCTGGCCTACCTGGAGAGTATCCAGGCCGAGTAACGGGCGCGGCCTGCGGGCCACGCCTCCGGCGGTCGGAGTCGCAACACGAGCGCAGGACACGGAATGTCTCGCGCGCTCAGTCGCAGATGCCGCGCAACTCGGCCCCCGCCCAGGGCAGGTAGACATCGGCCTCGCGCGCTTGCGGCAGGGGCGCCACGGGCATGGCCTCGCTCAGCATCGCGTGCAGCCGTTCGGTGCGCGCGGCCCCGGGGGCCAGCGCCCGGCAGCAGACATATTCCTCGACGATGGCGCCTTGCTGCTCATAGCCGAAGGCCAGGAAATCCGGCGTCCCGGCATCGAGGTCGAACAGATAGGGATCGGCCACCCGGTGCTCGACGGCCGCCTTGAGCGGATGGTACCCGGTGCGCGCCCGGTTCTGCCATTGCCAGACATGGGTCAGTTCATGCGCCAGCAGCATGGCGCGCACCAGGAAGAGCCGCTCGGGATAGCCGGGGGCGTAGTCGTCGAGATACCAGTCCTCGGTGAAATGCACCCGGTTGAACAGGGTGACGGCGGCAGGCGAGGTGGTGACGATCTCGCCCTCGGGCGGGGGCAGGATGCGCTCGCGGCAGGTGACGCGGGGGCGGGCCGGGCGGCGGAAGGTGACGCTGCCGACCAGCGCCCCATCGGCCAGGCGGACCCGGTCGAGATCGAGGCTGTCGCCATGCAGGTTGCGCGCCAAGGCCGCCTCGCCCTCGGTCAGGGGGCGGCCGCAGCCGGTCAGAGCCAGGGCCAGGATCAGGAGCACGCGCAGCATCATGGCGCGACGGTAGCGCGCGCGGGCCGCGTGGCAAAGGGGGCTGTGACGGTCCGGGGCGAGGCCGGGGCGGCGGCGCGGCTCAGGGCGCGAAGAAGGTGGCGGTGGCGCTGGCCACGGGCTTGCCCGTGTCCTCCTCGGTCATCTCGGCGCGGGCGAAGACCAGGGCGCGCCCGGCGCGCACCACCTCGGCCCGGCACAGGATCGCCGTGCCCCGCCCCGGGCGCAGGAATTGCGTGTGCAGGTCGGTGGTGGCGAAGGGCTTGAGCTCATCCGCGTGGGCCACGGCGGCCAGCACCATCGGGGTATCCGCCAAGGCCGCCAGCGCCTGCCCCGAGACGATCCCGCCCACCCGCGCGAGGTGCGGGCCCAACGCCATGCGCACGGTGACGTGATCAGGCGCGGCCTCGGTCACCTGCTGGTCGAGCGCGCGGACCCAGTCGGCGAAATTGTCGTCGAGGATGGTTTGCAGGTCGGTGGGGGGCATGCTCGGGTGTTTTTAGTGGGGTATCGGGTGCGGAGACTATACCGGGTCTCCGGAGGGTGCCAAGCGGGGGCGGTGGGCAGATTGCCCACCTTTCGCCGGAGGGCGCCCGGTCGTCTCCGGATTGCCGGTTGGTGCCGCGCGCATCCACCGTCTCGCCCGGCGGCATCGCCGGGCCGCGCCCGACCCTCCCCCCGGGAGGGCGCATTGGCGACGTCCCGCGCCGAAGCCGGGGTTTGCGTGTGACGCCGCCACGCTCTGAAGGGAAAGTGCAGGCGTCCACCCAGGGTCGGGCGCGGCCCTTCGCGCCATTTTTTGTTGGGCAGGGCAAGCGGGACGTCCCCGGAAATACACCACAGTCACCCTGATGCGCGATGCCCTGCATCGCGCAAGCGCCCGACCCGCCACCCAGGGCGGGCGCGGGGGTGTGGAGTGGCTTTGGTATTCTCAGAAGTGATGGTTTGCAAACCCACTCTACCTGACTGATTCCGAGCTCGTTTTGCCCGGCTGTAGGGTAGATCCCACATAGGGACGCCAGAACTCATACGCCGCATGTCCAACAAAAAATACACATCCATCATTCAAATGAAAAACATGTTATAAATCATGAAGTTATAGCAAAGCACAAATTGATTACAGATGATGATCGGTAATATTGACGAGTTGATG
>DOIS01000189.1 GCA_003511785.1 Paracoccaceae bacterium | reverse complement strand
CGGGCGCGGTAGGCGTCGGACTCGTACCAGCCCGGCGGGATGCCCAGGAGCGGCCACGGGTAGCAGGAACAGAGCGTGCAGACGACCATGTTATGGGTCTCGGGCGTGTTCTCGACCGCCACGACATGCTCGCCCTGGCGCCCGAAGAAGCCCATCTCCGAGATCACGGCGGTCGCGTCCGTGCGCAGGCGGTCGCGGAAACCGGGATCGGTCCAGGCGCGGGCCACGACGCGCGCCCCGTTCTGCGGGCCGATCCGGTTCTGGTAGGTGTCGATGATCTCGTCCAGCGCGGCAGGGTCCACCAGCCCCTTGCGGGTCAGGAGTGTTTCCAGCGCCTTGACGCGCAGCGCCGGATCGGGCGGCAGGAGCGCGTGGGGATGGTCGTGGTCGTGATGGTCGTGGGGCATGGTCCAAGGATGCGCCGCGGCGGGCGGGCTTGTCCAGTGCCGCTCTTCGCGCCTCGCGGCCCTTTGCGCGCGCACCCCCCGTCCGGGCGGGACAAGCGGCCCCCCGCGCCCGCGCGACATCGTCCCTTGCCCCCGGCTCCTCGATTGCCTACATAGCGCCGAAATCCACGCCTGCCCGAAGGTCCCCATGGAAAACGTCGTTCTCATCATCCACCTTCTCCTCGCCCTCGGGCTGATCGGGGTCGTGCTTCTGCAACGCTCCGAAGGGGGCGCGCTGGGCATGGGCGGCGGTGGCGGCGGCGGCGTGATGTCGGGCCGGGCCGCGGCCACGGCACTGGGCAAGGTGACATGGGTGCTGGCCATTGCTTTCATCTGCACCTCGATGACGCTGACCATCATCGCCGCGCAGAAGGCCTCGGGCACCTCGGTTCTGGACCGGCTGGGCACCCAGGCGCCGGCCCAGGTCGAAGAAGGCGAGGCCCCGGCCCTGCCCACTGCCGACGATCTTCTGCCGCCGGCAGAGGGCGACAATGCCCCGCTGGTGCCACGCGCGGACTGACTTACAACACTTTGACGGGATACCGGGAGCCGCAACAGTATCTTGCGGCTCTCTTGCACAAGGCGGGGCTTTCCACTAAGGGTGGAGTCCCGTGGCATGGCGGTTTTTCGACACCGCCCATCGCATCCGAATCAGGAAAACTCACGGGGGCAGCCGGGCAGCATGACGCGTTTCATCTTCATCACGGGCGGAGTGGTTTCATCGCTGGGCAAGGGGCTGGCCTCGGCCGCGCTTGGCGCGCTGTTGCAGGCGCGCGGCTTCTCGGTGCGGCTGCGCAAGCTCGATCCCTATCTCAACGTCGATCCCGGCACGATGAGCCCGTTCGAGCATGGCGAGGTCTTCGTCACCGATGACGGGGCCGAGACCGATCTCGACCTGGGCCACTACGAACGCTTCACCGGGGTGGCCGCGCGCAAGACCGACTCGGTCTCCTCGGGGCGGATCTATTCCAACGTGCTGGAGAAGGAGCGGCGCGGCGACTATCTGGGCAAGACCATCCAGGTCATTCCCCACGTCACCGACGAGATCAAGGATTTCATCGCCATCGGCGAGAACGAGGTCGATTTCATGCTCTGCGAGATCGGCGGCACGGTGGGCGACATCGAGGGGCTGCCCTTCTTCGAGGCGATCCGCCAGTTCAGCCAGGACAAGCCGCGCGGGCAGTGCATCTTCATGCATCTCACGCTCTTGCCTTGGATCAAGGCCAGCGGCGAGCTCAAGACGAAGCCCACGCAGCATTCGGTGAAGGAGCTGCGCTCGATCGGGATCGCGCCGGATATTCTCGTTTGCCGCTCCGAGGGGCCGATCCCCGACAAGGAGCGCGCCAAGCTGGCGCTGTTCTGCAACGTGCGCCCCGAGGCGGTGATCGCGGCGCAGGATCTCTCGACCATCTATGACGCGCCCTTGGCCTATCACCGCGAGGGTCTGGACCAGGCGGTGCTCGACGCCTTCCAGATCAGCCCGGCGCCGCGCCCGGAGTTGAGCCGCTGGGAGGATGTGAGCGACCGGGTGCACCATCCCGAGGGCGAGGTGCGCGTGGCCATCGTGGGCAAATACACCCAGCTGGAGGACGCGTATAAGTCCATCGCCGAGGCGCTGATCCATGGCGGCATGGCCAACCGGGTCAAGGTCAAGATCGAATGGGTCGATGCCGAGACCTTCGACACCAAGGACCCCGCCCCCTATCTCGAGGGGTTCCACGCGATCCTGGTGCCCGGCGGCTTCGGCGAGCGGGGCACGGAAGGCAAGATCAAGGCCGCGCAATTCGCACGCGAGCGCAAGGTGCCCTACCTGGGCATCTGCCTCGGCATGCAGATGGCGGTGATCGAGGCCGCGCGCAACGTGGCCGGCGTGGCCACGGCCGGGTCGGAGGAGTTCGACCACGAGGCCGACAAGAAACGCTTCGAGCCGGTGGTCTATCACCTCAAGGAATGGGTGCAGGGCAATTACACCGTGCGTCGGACGACCGATGACGACAAGGGCGGCACCATGCGGCTGGGCGCCTATACGGCGGTTCTGGCCGAGGGCTCACGCGTGGCGCAGGTCTATGGCGCAAGCCAGATCGAGGAGCGCCACCGCCACCGCTATGAGGTGGACATCAAGTATCGCGAAAAGCTGGAGGCGGCGGGGCTGTGCTTTTCCGGCATGTCGCCCGACGGGCGCCTGCCCGAGATCGTGGAATGGTCGGATCACCCGTGGTTCATCGGGGTGCAGTTCCACCCCGAGCTGAAATCCAAGCCCTTCGCGCCGCATCCGCTCTTCGCCGATTTCGTGCGGGCGGCGAAAGAGACCTCGCGGCTGGTCTGAGGCGCGGCGCGGAGCCGGGGTATTTTCGAACCAGAAAGAAGCAGGGCGCGGCGCCCTCAGTCGGGGGTTGCGCGCGCCTGGGCTGTGGCGATGATCTTCTGCATCAAGGCGATCAGCCTCTCGTGCTCGGCCGGGGACAGGCTGTCCAGGGCGGTCGCGTTGACAGCCGCGGCGGCACGGGTGGCAGGGCCGTGCAGGGACTTGCCGTGCGGCGTCAACCAGATTCGCTGCACCCGGCCGTCGGTTTCGTCTTTCTTGCGAGTCACCAGCCCGTCGCGCTCCATCCGGGCGAGCGTGTTGGCCATGGTCGCCTGTTCGATGTCCAGCCGCCGGGTGAGCTGGGTCTGGGTCAGCCCGTCCTGTTCCCACAATTCCAACAACGCGGGAAAGCTGCCGGTGGTCAGGCCCAGCGGCTTGATGCGCGCGGTCAGGTCGCGGGCGAAGATCCGTGCCATGTGGTTGGCAAGATAGCCGGCGGAGTCTGTCTTGGAGAAGGTCATGCGGCAATCTAGTCGTTGCATAGCCTGCTATGCAATTATATATAGCTAGCTATATTGATTCCCGACCCGAGGTTCGTGCCATGCTCAAGACCCTTCACCCCGTTGCCGGCGCCGTGGCGCTGCTGACCATCGTCTGTTTCTGGCTGTCCACCGCGCTGTCGGAGCTTTTCGCCGGCCCCGCGACGGTCGCGGCTGTCAAGACCGCGATCCCCTGAGGATTCATCGTCCTGGTCCCCGCCATGAATCGCGGTGGGCCTCTCGGGTGAACGCCTCGCGACGCGCCGCAAGGGTCCGGTGATCGCGGTGCATCGTCAGAGGTTGGCGCGCGGCATCACCGAGATCGGGTTGCGCCGGGCGGGCGGCGTGCCGGACATCGCGGGCGTCACGCTGGTCAACGACGACCCCGGCGGGGTCGCGGTGGACGACATCCTCTATTCAAGAACCCTGTTGCTGGGCTGAGCGAATCCCGCTTGGCCGCGCCGCGCGCGCGGGTTAGGGTCGCGGGCATGTTGTCCCGTTTGCTCAAGGCGTTTCGCGCCTCGGAACCCGACCCGCTGCCCGATCCCGACGCCGAACTGGCGCTGGGCGCGCTGCTGGTGCGGGTGGCCAAGTCCGACCGCGCCTATCTGGTCGAGGAGATCGGGCTGATCGACCGCATCCTGGCACGGCTGTTCGACCGCAACCCGATCGAGGCCGCCAAGATCCGCGCCACCTGCGAGCGGCTGCACGCCGCCGCCCCGGAGACCGATGTCTTCGCCGCACTGATCCGCGACACGATGGGGCTGGAGGATCGGCTGTCGGTGCTGGAAGCGGTCTGGCAGGTGGTGCTGGCCGATGGCCAAGAAAAGGAGATCGAGCTGCGCATCGTCGACAATATCCGCAAGGCGCTGGGCCTGACCCCAGCCGAGAGCGCGGCGGTGCGCGACGCCGCGATGAAGGGGTGAGCCCCCTGCCCGGTCTTTATATTCCCTGCGCGAGAATTATCTGCATCTGATGATTTCATCCCTGCTCAAACGCCTGTCCCAGCCCGAGGACACCACACCGCTTGCCGATGGCGACGCGCGGCTGGCGCTGACCGCGCTTCTGGTGCGGCTGGCGCGCACCGATGGCGACTACGCCCCCGCCGAGATCGACCGGATCGACCGCATCCTGGCCGCCTGCTACGCGATGTCTCCCTTCGAGGCCGCGCGCCTGCGCGGCGAGGCCGAGGGGCTGGAGGCCGAGGCCCCCGACACGGTGCGCTTCACCCGCGCGATCAAGGAGGCGGTGGCCTATGAGGACCGGCTGGCCGTGATCGAGGCGGCCTGGTCGGTGGTGCTGGCCGATGGCGAGCGGGCGGACCAGGAGAACGCGCTGATGCGGATGGTGGCGAACCTGCTGGGCGTGTCGGACATCGACAGCCACCTGGCCCGCCAGCGGGCCGAGGACGGGTGATCGCCTGGCTGGGCATGTATGACCTGCCGGGCCTGCGTGACCGGACGGATCGGCTGTGGGCGGCGGTGCGCGCGCATCTGCCGGGGGCGCCCGAAAACCTGCTGCGGGGCAGCGATCCCTGGAGCGTCTGGTCCTCGCCGGACCTGCTGCTGGCGCAGACCTGTTCCATGCCGTTCCGCACGCGGCTGAAGGACCGCGTGACGCTGGTGGCCACGCCCGACCATCGGCTGGAGGGCTGCGCGCCGGGTCAGTATCGCTCGGTGCTGGTGGCGCGGGCCGAGGACCGGCGCGAGGCGTTGGCGGATTTCCAAGGCGCGCGCTTTGCCTATAACGAGGCCTTGTCGCAATCGGGCTGGGCCGCGCCGATGACGCATGTCGCACCGCTGGGCCTGCGCTTCGGCGCGCTGGTGCGGACCGGGGGGGGCATGTCGCCTCGGCCCGGGCCGTGGCCGAGGGGCGGGCCGATCTGGCCGCGCTCGACGCGGTGAGCTGGGCGCTGGTGCAGGACCATGAACCGGCCGCGCGCGCTGCGGGTGATCGAGGCGACCGCGCCCACCCCCGCCCTGCCCTATATCACCGCCGCGACCCGCGACCCGGGGCCGATCCGGGCCGCGTTGGCGGCGGGCATTGCCGATCCGGCGGAGGAGGACCGCGCCGCGCTGCATCTGCACGGGGTGGTCGAGGTTCCGCGAGACGCCTACCTGGCGGTGCCGACCCCGTCGGGACCGGAGGCGGGACGGGGCGCGGACGCGCAGGCCAGCGCCTCCGAAACGGGCTGACCTCTGGTCAATTCGGCGGATTCAGCGCCGGTTTCGTCGTTTCACAAGTTGCAAACCGCCGCTTTTTCGGTCCTATTTGCGGGCCAGTGACATGAGACCCGGAGAGACAGACCCCTTGATCGAGCCCGCGACAGAGACCCCCGTCATTGAGATCCGCGACCTGCACAAGAGCTTCGGTGCGCTGGAGGTTCTCAAGGGCGTGGACATGATCGCCCATCGCGGCGACGTGGTCTCGCTGATCGGCTCGTCGGGCTCGGGCAAGTCCACCATCCTGCGCTGCGCCAACCTCCTGGAGGACAGCCAGCAGGGCGAGATCCTGTTCAAGGACGAGCCCGTCAAGTGGAAGGGCGACGGCGCGCATCGCCACCCTGCCGACCCGGGCCAGGTGCTGCGCATCCGCACCAACCTGTCGATGGTGTTCCAGCAGTTCAACCTCTGGGCGCATATGTCGATCCTGCAAAACGTGATGGAGGCGCCGGTCACCGTGCTGGGCCGCGACCGGGCCGAGGTCGAGGCCGCCGCGCGCGGCTATCTCGACAAGGTGGGCATCGGCGACAAGTGCGAGGCCTATCCCGCGCAGCTTTCGGGCGGGCAGCAGCAGCGCGCGGCGATCGCGCGGGCGCTGTGCATGGAGCCCGAGGCGCTTCTGTTCGACGAGCCCACCAGCGCGCTCGACCCCGAGCTGGAACAGGAAGTCGTCAAGGTCATCAAGGACCTTGCCGCCGAAGGGCGGACCATGATCATCGTGACCCACGACATGAAGCTGGCCGCCGATGTCAGCGATCACGTGGTCTTTCTCCACCAGGGGAAGATCGAGGAGGAAGGCCCGCCCGAGCGGCTGTTCGGGGCGCCGGAATCGGAACGCTTGCAGGGCTTTCTTTCGGCCACGCAGGCGGCGTAGAAAAAACCACCAACCATAAGGGAGACCAAATGATGAAATCGATTCTTCTCGGCACCGCCGCGCTGGCACTGAGCGCCGGCATGGGCCTGGCCGACACCGTGCGCATGGGCACCGAGGGCGCCTATGCGCCGTGGAACTTCCTCAACGACGCGGGCGAGGTGGACGGCTTCGAGCGCGAGCTGGGCGACGAACTGTGCAAGCGCGCCGAACTGACCTGCGAATGGGTCACCAACGACTGGGACTCGATCATCCCGAACCTGGTCAGCGGCAACTATGACACCATCATCGCCGGCATGAGCATCACCGACGAGCGCGACGAGGTGATCGACTTCACCCAGCCCTACACGCCGCCCGATCCGTCGGCCTATATCGCCATGTCCGAGGACGTGGACCTGGAGGGCGGCGTGATCGCGGCCCAGACCGGCACGATCCAGGCCGGCTATGTCGCCGAGAGCGGCGCCACCCTGGTCGAGTTCGCAACGCCCGAGGAAACCATCGCCGCGGTGCGCAACGGCGAGGCCGACGCGGTTCTGGCCGACAAGTCCTTCCTGACGCCGGTTGCGGACGAGGACCCCGACCTGATGATCGTCGGCCCCGACGTGCCGCTGGGCGGCGGCGTGGGCATGGGCCTGCGCGAGAGCGACACCGAGCTGCGCGAGAAGTTCGACGCGGCGATCCAGTCGATGAAGGATGACGGGACGCTCAACGAGATGATCCAGAAATGGGAAGTCTCCTCGACCTGGTAATCCAGGGTACAACCTGATCCGCACCCGCGCCGCCCTGCCGGGGTGGCGCGGGTCGCAGTCCCGGTGACGCCATTCATGTTCTCCTATTGCACCGACCCCTCGACGCTGGACGGCCTGGCCTGGCTGTCCTGCTACCTGACGACGGGCAAGCACATGGCGCTTTACTGGTCCTTCGGGACGGTTCTGGCGCTTTTGGCGATCACCGCGCCCACCGCGCTGGCCTTCGGTTTTGTCGGTGCCAGCGCCGCGCGCAGCCACATCCCGCCGGTCCGCTGGCTGGGCCAGGTCTATATCGCGCTGGTGCGGGGCGTGCCCGACATCGCCTTCTTCCTGTTCTTCGTGATCGCGCTGGACCAGGGGTTCGAGTGGATGCGCCACCAGGTGCTCTGCCCCGATTGGGATCAGCCGATCCGGCAGGGCAACGATTTTCTGGTCTGCCCGCAGGCCAAGCTGCCGCTGGGCACCGCGCCGCAATGGGTGCACGAGACTTACGGTTTCTTCCTGGCGGTGCTGACCTTCGCCATCGTGTTCGGCGCCTTTGCCGCCAACGTGCTCTTTGGCGCGATGCGGGCGGTGCCGCGCGCGCAGCTGGAGACCGGCGAGGCCTATGGCATGACCCGCCGGCAGGTGCATTGGCGCATCCTGGTGCCGCAGATGTGGGTTTACGCCCTGCCCGGCCTGTCGAACCTGTGGATGGTGCTGATCAAGGCCACACCGCTTCTCTTCCTGCTCGGGGTCGAGGACATCGTCTATTGGGCGCGCGAGCTGGGCGGCACGCAGCTGGCGCGGTTCTCGGACTATCCGCATGGCGACTGGCGGGTGTGGTATTTCCTGTTCCTGCTGGTCTTCTACCTGGGCTTCACCCGGGTCTCGGAGGTGGTGCTGGAGCGGTTGATGCAGCGGCTGACGCTGGGCCAGGCCACCACGGGCGGCGAAGCGCAACGGAGGGCGGGAGCGTAGTACGGTTGTTCTGTAATCAAGGGCTGCGCCGGCCCGCGGGGGGGCG
>DOIS01000304.1:3300-6001 GCA_003511785.1 Paracoccaceae bacterium | reverse complement strand
ACCAGAAAGAAGCAGGGCGCGGCGCTTTTTCGGCCAGCCGCGCGCCTGTTGTCAGGGGGCGATCTCGATCCGGTCGAGCACCGCGACCCCGCCCGTCTCGTCCAGCCGGATCACCACGATCTCGCCAGAAGCGGGAAAGACGCCGGTGAGCGCGGTGATGTTGACCTGATGCGTGACCAGCATCGGCCGCGCGCCCTCCGGCAAGGCGCGTAATGCCTCCAGCGTGGCGCGGGTCTGACCCTCGGCCCGGGCGCGGTTTCGGAAGAAGGAATTGAACGCCGGCTGCTCGGTCACGGGTCCGAGCGACAGCAGCTCGGCGGTCTCGACGCAGCGGCACCATTGGCTGCTCCAGACATGGGTAAAGGCGATGCCCGCGTCGCGCAGCGCGGCGCCGATCCGGCGCGCCTGTGCCCTTCCGCGCGCGTCGAGATTGCGCTGCGTGGCGCAGTCGGTCACGTCGAAATCGGCCGGATCGCCGGTGCCGGGGGCCAGCGCGTGACGCATGACCGCGATGGCGCCGGGCTGGCGCAGCGCGCCGAAATCCTGTGCCGCCGCGAGAACCGGCGCACAGATCAGGGCAAGGAGCAATAACAGACGCATGGGCGACCCTCCGTTGCCGGAGAGTTAGGGCCGCCGCGCGCCCCGGCCAGACCCTATTCGTCTGTCTCGACGATCAGCAACTCGCGTTCGGAGGCATCGCGTGCATGGCTCAGCGCGCGCTGGTACTCGGGCGAGTTGTAGCAGGTCTCGGCCGCCTCGACCGAGGGAAAGCGCGCCACCACGTTGCGTGGCCGCGCCTGCCCTTCGAGTTGCACGAAGCGCCCGCCCCGCGCAATGAAGTTGCCCCCATGCGCGGCGATCGCGTCCGTGGCGAGGGCGGTGTATTTCTTGTAGGCCTCCTCGTCGGTGACCGTTACATGCGCAATCCACAAGGCGCCCATCGCTCAGCCCTCCAGCAGCGCTTCGGCGGCCTTGATCGCCGCCTCGGCATTGGATACGTCGCGGCCACCGCCCTGGGCCATGTCGGGCCGGCCGCCGCCGCCCTTGCCACCCAGCTCGGCCACCGCGGCCTTGACCAGATCAACAGCCGAGACGCGATCTGTCAAATCCGGCGTGACGCCCGCAGCCACCGCCGCCTTGCCGCCCGCATCCGCGATCAGCAGCACCGCGCCCGAGCCCATCTGATCCTTGTGGGCGTCGATCAGCGGCGGCAGGTCCTTGCCGGTCACCCCGCTCAGCACCTGGGCGTGCCATTTGATACTGCCCACCTCGCGCGCCTCGGAGGTGTCACGCTTGTGCCCGCCGGCCATGGCCAGTTCGCGGCGCAGCTGCTCGACCTCGTTGGCCAGCGTGCGGCGCTCGTCCACCAGGGCGCGCACCCGCTCGGGCACCTGCTCGGCGGGGGTCTTGAGCGCCAGCGCCGCCTCGGCCAGCCGATGATCCTGAGCGCGCAGGTGGTCCAGCGCGGGCTGCCCAGTGAGCGCCTCGACCCGGCGCACCCCGGCCGAAGAGGCGGCATCGCCCAGCACCACGAAGGCGCCGATATCGCCGGTCTGGCGCACATGGGTGCCGCCGCAGAGCTCGATCGAATAGGTTTCCCCATCCGCGCCCTTGCCCGAGCCCGCCTGGCGGCCCATCGAGACCACGCGCACCTCATCGCCATACTTCTCGCCGAAAAGCGCCTGTGCACCCAGGTCGCGCGCCGCGTCGGGCGTCATGATCCGGGTCTCAACAGGTGTGTTGCGGCGAATGTAGTCGTTCACCTCGCGTTCGACGCGCGCGACCTCGTCCGCGCTCAGCGCCTTGGAGTGGCTAAAATCGAAACGCAGCCGGTCCGGCGCGTTGAGCGAGCCGCGCTGGGCCACGTGGTCTCCCAGCGCCTGTCGCAGCGCCTCGTGCAGCAGGTGGGTGGCCGAATGATTGGCGCGGATCGCGGTGCGGCGGTCATGATCGACCGTGAGCACCGCGGCCTGGCCCGGTTCGATCCGGCCCTCGGTCACCTCGGCCACGTGCACGAACACCCCGGCGGTCTTGCGCGTGTCGGTGACGCGGGCCGCACCGCTCTCGGTGCGGATCACGCCGGTGTCGCCCACCTGGCCGCCGGCCTCGGCATAGAACGGGGTCTGGTTGAGGGCGATCTGGACGCTCTGGCCCTGCGCAGCGCCCGTCACCTGGTCGCCCTCTTGCACCAGCGCGATGATCTGGCCCTCGGCCTCCTCGCTGTCATAGCCAAGGAAATCGGTGGCGCCGTGTTCATCGGCCACGTCGAACCAGACCGTGGCATCCGCCGCCTCGCCCGAGCCCGCCCAGGCCGCGCGGGCCTTGGCCTTCTGCTTGGCCATGGCGGCGTCGAAGCCCTCGGTGTCCACCGCCCGGCCCTTCTCGCGCAGCGCATCCTGGGTCAGGTCGAGCGGGAAGCCGTAGGTGTCGTAGAGCTTGAAGGCCGCCTGGCCGGGCAGCGGGGCGGCCTCGGGCAGGTCGCGCAACTCCTCGTCCAGGAGCTTCAGCCCGCGATCGAGGGTCTGCTTGAACCGCGTTTCCTCCAGTCGCAGCGTCTCTTCGATCAGCGCCTGGGCGCGGGTCAACTCGGGATAGGCAGCGCCCATCTGGCGCACCAGGGCGGGCACCAGCCTGTGCATCAGCGGGTCGCGCGTGCCCAGAAGATGCGCGTGGCGCATGGCGCGGCGCATGATCCGGCGCA
>DOIS01000304.1:0-2899 GCA_003511785.1 Paracoccaceae bacterium | reverse complement strand
TGATCCGCGATCACCCGGTGATGGGTCTTTCCCGGCCCGTCGGGGTCGGAACTGGTGGCGTCGGCGCTGGCCTCGATCAGCGACCGCATCAGGTCGGTGCCGTAATTGTCGTTGGTGCCCTGGAGGAGCGCGGCCACCCGCTCGATCCCCATGCCGGTATCGATCGACTGCGCGTCCAGCTCGCGGCGCGAGCCGTCCTCGAACTGCTCGTACTGCATGAAGACCAGGTTCCAGATCTCGACGAACCGGTCGCCGTCCTCCTCCGGGCTGCCCGGGGGGCCGCCCCAGTACTGCTCGCCATGATCGAAGAAGATCTCCGAGCAAGGTCCGCAGGGGCCCGTCGGCCCCATCATCCAGAAATTGTCATCGGTGGGGATGCGCAGGATACGCTCATCCGGCAAGCCCGCGACCTTCTTCCAGATCTCGGCCGCCTCGTCGTCAGTATGATAGACCGTGACCAACAGCCGGTCGGCGGGGATGTCGAGTTCCTTGGTGATCAACTCCCAGGCAAACGGGATCGCATCGGCCTTGAAGTAGTCGCCGAAGCTGAAATTTCCCAGCATCTCGAAAAAGGTATGGTGTCGCGCGGTATAGCCCACGTTGTCGAGGTCGTTGTGCTTGCCGCCTGCCCGCACGCATTTCTGCGCGGTGGTGGCGCGGGTGTAGTCGCGGTGCTCGACCCCGGTGAACAGGTTCTTGAACTGAACCATGCCGGAGTTGGCAAACATCAGCGTCGGATCGTTGCGCGGCACCAGGGGGGAGCTGTCCACGACCCGGTGGCCCTGTTTCTCGAAATAGCTCAGGAAAGTGTTTCGGATGTCGTTCAGCGTGGGCATGGGGCTCAGGTCTCACAAGACGGGGATGTTGCGTCCGCGCCGGTGTATCCCCCTGCCCGGCGGCTGTCCACCGTTGAGCAGACACCCCCCGTGCAAAGGAAACGAGGCGCCCCGCGATGGGACGCCCCGTTCCGAGTATTCTCGCCCGCGCAGGCGCGGACGGGGGCTTTCTCCGCTGCCCGTGCGGGTCTGCCTATGCCTCCAGCACGTCCTCGTCGGATCCGCCTTCGGGCATGTCGAACTCCAGGCCGTGCGCGGCCCTGATCTTGTCCTCGATCTCCAGCGCGACCTTGGGATTGTCGCGCAGGAACTGCTTGGCGTTCTCGCGGCCCTGGCCGATGCGCTCGTCGCCATAGGAGAACCAGGCGCCGGACTTGTTGACCACGCCGGCGGTCACGCCGAGGTCCAACAACTCGCCCATCTTCGAGATACCCTCGCCATACATGATGTCGAATTCGACCTGCTTGAACGGCGGGGCCACCTTGTTCTTGACGATCTTGACCCGGGTGGCGTTGCCCACCACCTCGTCTCGGTCCTTGACCGAGCCGATGCGGCGGATGTCGAGGCGGACCGAGGAGTAGAATTTCAGCGCGTTGCCGCCGGTTGTGGTCTCGGGGCTGCCGAACATCACGCCGATCTTCATGCGGATCTGGTTGATGAAGATCACCATGCAGTTGGAGCGGCTGATCGAGCCGGTGAGCTTGCGCATGGCCTGGCTCATCAGCCGGGCCTGCACGCCCACGCTGGAATCGCCCATGTCGCCTTCCAGTTCGGATTTGGGAGTGAGCGCCGCGACCGAATCGACCACCACCATGTTGACCGCGCCCGAACGTACCAGCGTATCGGTGATCTCCAGCGCCTGCTCGCCGGTGTCGGGCTGCGAGATCAGCAGCTCATCCACGTCCACGCCCAGCTTGCGCGCGTAATGCGGGTCGAGCGCGTGCTCGGCATCGACGAAGGCGCAGACGCCGCCGCGTTTCTGCTGCTCGGCCACGCAATGCAGCGTCAACGTGGTCTTGCCCGAGCTTTCGGGCCCGTAGATTTCCACGATGCGCCCCATCGGCAGGCCGCCGATTCCCAGCGCGATATCGAGGCCGAGCGAGCCGGTGGAACTGGCCTCGATCTCCTGGATCGCGCCCTCGTCGCCCAGCTTCATGATCGAGCCCTTGCCGAACTGCCGCTCGATCTGCGCCAGGGCGCTGTCGAGCGCTTTCTGCTTGTCCGGGTTCTTCTTGCTGCTCATCGTCAAAAGGTCCGCCATTGTCCTGTCATCCTGTTACTGTCACACCCTTCGCCGGGCGTCCATCTCTGGTTTGTTCGCCTCATGTTCCTTATGGGACCGAAAGGAGAACATTTCAACGGGTATTTTTTGCCTCCCCAGTCTCCGGCAAAGCCGTTAAGAACAGGTTTACGATGGCCTCGCGCCGTGGATGCACTTTAGGAACGCCGCGCAAATGCTTGTTTTTCATAAGGAGCGCCTTGTTTTTCTGGCCGTACCCAAAACCGGGACCACGGCTTATCAATCCGCTCTGGGCGCGCGGGCCGACATCGTGGTGCGCGATCCGCCCGAGCTGAAACACGCGCCGGTCTATCGTTACAACCGGTTCTTCCGGCCGATGTTCGAGAAGGTCTGCGGCGCCGAGATGGAGACGCTGGCGGTGATGCGCGAACCGATCAGCTGGCTCGGTTCGTGGTACCGCTATCGACGGCGACCCTTCATGCAGGGCCGGCCAAACAACACGCTGGAAATCAGCTTCGACGATTTCGTGCTGGCCTATCTCAAGGGGGACCGGCCGGGATTCGCGAATGTGGGCAGCCAGGCCAAGTTCCTCGAACCGCGCCCCAACGGCACCCGGGTGACACATCTTTTCCGCTACGAAGAGCCCGAGCGGTTGAACGGCTTCCTGACCCAGCGGTTGGGCGCGTTCCCGCTGCCCGGGCGCGAGAACGTCTCGCCCGCGCTCGACGTCGCGCTGTCGCCGGAGGTGGAGCGGCGCTTGCGCCGCAAATGCGCCGAGGAGTTCGCGCTTTACGACAGCATTGGCTAGGGCCTGTGGACATTC
>DOIS01000303.1:2234-4317 GCA_003511785.1 Paracoccaceae bacterium | reverse complement strand
GTTCGAACTTTTCCTTAGCCATGGCTAGGCTCCTTTTCTTTTGTGGACGGTGGGTTGGAAACCCACCCTACGGTGGTGGGTAGGGCGGGGTTCACCCCGCCGCCCCGTTAGGCGTATTTCGACTGGATCTCTTCCGAGATGTTCTGCGGCACCGGATCGTAGTGATCGAACTGCATCGTGAACTGCGCGCGGCCCGAGGACATCGAGCGAAGCGTGTTGATGTAGCCGAACATGTTGGCCAGCGGCACCATGGCGTTGATCGCGATGGCGTTGCCGCGCGGCTCCTGTCCCGTCACCTGCCCCCGACGCGAGGTCAGGTCGCCGATCACGTTGCCGGTGTACTCCTCGGGCGAAATCACCTCGACCTTCATCATCGGCTCGAGCAGCTTGGCACCCGCCTTGCGCAGACCTTCGCGCATGCACATGCGGCTGGCGATCTCGAAGGCGAGAACGGAGGAGTCCACGTCGTGGAACTTGCCGTCGATCAGCGCGACCTTGAAGTCGATCACCGGGAAGCCGGCCAGCGGACCGCTGTCCATCACCGAGTTGATGCCTTTCTCGACGCCGGGGATGTATTCCTTGGGCACGGCCCCGCCGACGATGCGGCTCTCGAAGGAATAGCCCTCGCCCGGTTCGGTCGGCGAGATCTCCAGCTTGACCTCGGCGAACTGACCCGAACCACCCGACTGCTTCTTGTGGGTATAGGTATGCTCGATCTTGTGGCTGATGGTCTCGCGATAGGCCACCTGCGGCGCACCGATATTGGCCTCGACCTTGAACTCCCGCTTGAGACGGTCGACCAGGATGTCCAAGTGCAGTTCGCCCATGCCCTTCATGATGGTCTGCCCGGACTCGAGGTCTGTCTCGACGCGGAAGGACGGGTCCTCGGCGGCCAGACGGGCCAGACCCTGGGACATTTTCTCCTGGTCGCCCTTGGTCTTGGGCTCGACCGCGATCTCGATCACCGGGTCGGGGAAGGTCATGGTTTCCAGCACGACAGGCGCCTTGGCGTCACAGATCGTGTCGCCCGTGGTGGTGTCCTTCAGACCGGCCAGCGCGATGATGTCGCCGGCAAAAGCCTCCTCGATCTCCTCGCGGTTGTTCGAGTGCATCATCATCATGCGGCCGATGCGCTCTTTTTTGCCCTTGGTCGAGTTCAGGATCGAGTCGCCCTTTTTCAGGGTGCCCGAATAGATCCGGGTAAAGGTCAGCGAGCCCACGAACGGGTCGTTCATGATCTTGAACGCAAGGCCGGCGAACGGCATCTCGTCATCCGCACGGCGCGGGATGTTGCGGGTCTCGGTCTCGTCATCGGGGGCGAAGCCCATGTAGTCGACCACGTCCAGCGGGCTGGGCAGGTAATCGACCACGGCGTTGAGCAGCGGCTGCACGCCCTTGTTCTTGAAGGCCGAACCGCAGAGAACCGGCACGAATTTCAGCTCGAGCGTGCCCTTGCGGATCAGGTTCCGCAGGGTCGGAATATCGGGCTCATTGCCCTCAAGATACTCCATCATCGCCTCGTCGTCCATCTCGACGGCGTTCTCGATCAGCTTACCGCGCCATTCCTCGGCGGTGGCCTTCAGGCTGTCGCGGATCGGCTGACGGGTCCAGGACGCACCCAGATCCTCGCCCTTCCAGGTCCACTCTTCCATGGTGACCAGATCGACGATGCCTTCCAGCTCGTTCTCGGCGCCGATCGGAATCTGGATCGGGGCCGGGATCGCACCGGTGCGGTCGGCGATCATGTGAACGCAGTTGAAGAAGTCGGCACCGATCTTGTCCATCTTGTTGACGAAGACGATGCGCGGAACCTTGTAGCGGTCGGCCTGGCGCCAGACGGTTTCGGTCTGGGGCTCGACACCGGCATTGGCGTCCAGCACGGCAACCGCACCGTCGAGCACGGCCAGCGAACGCTCAACCTCGATTGTGAAGTCGACGTGGCCGGGCGTGTCGATGATGTTCATCCGGTACTTGGTGTCATAGGTCCCCTCTTTCGTGGGGTCCTCCTGCCACTGCCAGAACGTGGTGGTCGCAGCCGAGGTGATCGTGATGCCACGCTCCTGCTCCTGCTCCATCCAGTCCA
>DOIS01000303.1:0-1965 GCA_003511785.1 Paracoccaceae bacterium | reverse complement strand
GCTCCATCCAGTCCATGGTTGCGGCGCCGTCATGCACCTCACCGATATTGTGGGATTTGCCCGTGTAGAACAGGATGCGTTCCGAGCAGGTGGTCTTGCCTGCGTCGATATGCGCCATGATCCCGAAATTGCGGTAGCGTTCGAGCGGATATTCGCGTGCCATTGGGTCGAGCCTCTAGAATTTTACCAGCGGTAATGGCTGAAGGCTTTGTTCGCCTCGGCCATCTTGTGGGTGTCTTCGCGCTTCTTCACGGCCGATCCGCGGGATTGCACAGCATCCAGCAGCTCGCCGGCGAGGCGTTCTTCCATGGTGTTTTCGTTGCGGTTGCGCGACGCGGTGATGAGCCAGCGGATCGCCAGCGCCTCGCGGCGCTCGGGGCGCACCTCGACCGGCACCTGGTAGGTGGCGCCACCGACCCGGCGCGAGCGGACCTCGACCGACGGCTTGATGTTGTCGAGCGCCTCGTGGAAGACCTCGACGGGGGCGCGCTTGATCTTGCCCTCGACGCGGTCGAGCGCGTTGTAGACGATCGTTTCGGCGACCGACTTCTTGCCGTCGATCATCAGGTTGTTCATGAACTTGCTCAGCACCTTGTCGCCATACTTGGCGTCAGGCAGGATTTCGCGTTTTTCAGCGGCGTGGCGGCGGGACATCTGTTAAATCCTCTTACTTCGGACGCTTGGCGCCATACTTGGAGCGGCGCTGCTTACGATCCTTGACGCCCTGGGTGTCCAGAACACCGCGCAGGATGTGGTAACGCACGCCGGGAAGGTCTTTCACACGGCCGCCACGGATCAGGACCACCGAGTGCTCCTGCAGGTTGTGGCTCTCGCCGGGAATGTAGGAGATCACCTCATAGCCGTTGGTCAGGCGCACCTTGGCGACCTTCCGCATGGCCGAGTTCGGCTTCTTCGGCGTGGTGGTATAAACCCGGGTGCAGACGCCGCGCTTCTGCGGGCACTGTTCCAGGTGCATGGACTTCGAGCGTTTGACTTTCGGCTGCCGCGGCTTGCGGATCAGCTGTTGGATCGTTGGCATTCCGGTTCGTTCCCCGTCTCAACAACACTAGTGTCTCGTGCACGGCGGACCGTGCGGTTCAGATTTCCTGCGGCTTACGCGCCCGCAAGCGCAAAAACCGCAAACGTTCCCATTCCGAGGTGAACGTCGCGGTGGAGTTATCAGAGGATCGGGGCTGCAAAATCGCCCGGATCGTGACCACTTCATTTCGATTTCGGCCTGGTGGGACAAGCCCGGCTGCCGAGATGAGGTCGGCGTATAGGGGGAGTCGCAGGCGGTGTCAACAGCCCCCCCGGCGCTTGTCAATGCGGGTCGCCGCTGCAAAGGTTCAAATGGGGCCGCGGGCCCGGTTTTGCAAGCCGTGAAGGGGACAACCTCGCATGCAGGTGATCGGGTTCTGCCGGTTCAGCTATCCGGCCATCGGCGGGTTCCAGGTCGAGCACGAGACCCTGGAGGAGCGTCTCGCCTATCTCTACGCGCCCGAGCGTATGGAGGCGCGGTTCCGCAGTTTCGAGACCATCACCCTGCCCCCGCTGCGTGCCCAGAGCGACGGCGATTTTACCTTTCTCGTGCTGATCGGGGACCAGTTGCCCGCCCCCTACCGCGACCGGCTGGAGGCGCTGCTGTCCGACATGCCGCAAGCCGTTCTGCATGCCGCCCCTCCGGCCAGGCATCGCCAGATCTGCCAGGAGGCGATCAATGCCGTGCGCGTCGAGAGCAACGACCCCTGCCTGCAGTTTCGCATGGACGACGACGACGCGGTGGCGGTGAGCTATGTCGAGACGCTGCGCGAGGCGGCCCATGACCTGCGCAAGCTGTCGCGCCGGCACCGGCACCTGGCGATCGACTTCAACCAGGGGTTCATCGCACAGCCCGGGCCCGAGGGCATCGCGGCCGCACCGACCACGGCGCCCTACACGACCGCCGCGCTGGCGGTGATGCTGAAA
>DOIS01000120.1:5621-5850 GCA_003511785.1 Paracoccaceae bacterium | reverse complement strand
ACCGGCTCGGCGATTAAAGCCATCACCGTGTCGGGGCCGAGGGTCAGGATCTCGTCCTCCAACTCCTGCGCGACGCGCGCGTTGGAATGGCCCAGGCAGGAGACCGCCGCGCCGCCCGAGCCGTCGAAGTAGCGTTGTCGGCGCTGTCGATCAGGAAGCAGCCGTCGCCGGCCACGGCGGTGGGAAAGGTGGCGTGACAGTGGCGGGGGGAGACATGGCTCATGGAAGG
>DOIS01000120.1:0-5318 GCA_003511785.1 Paracoccaceae bacterium | reverse complement strand
CGTGACAGTGGCGGGGGAAGACATGGCTCATGGAAAGACCTCCGGGGCTGACGCAGCGTAGGGTGGGGCAGGCGCGCGCCGGGTGCAAGCCCGCTTTGCGCCCGGCCGTGCTCCGGGTCGGTCCGGTGCGCCCCGACAGGACGGTGCGGCCGTTGCGCGGGCTGCCCTTTCTTTTTCCACTGCGCTCGCATAGGCTTCGCCGCAGTGCATCATGTCCGGGAGGGGATACCGTGGCAGACCAAGAAAAACCCTTGCTGATCAAACGCTATGCCAGCCGCCGTCTCTACAACACCGAGACGAGCGACTATGTCACGCTGGAGGATATCGCGGGGTTCATCCGGTCGGGGCGCGAGGTGCAGATCGTCGATCTCAAGACCGGCGACGACCTGACCCGGCAATACCTGCTCCAGATCATCGCCGAGCATGAAAGCCGGGGCGAGAACGTGTTGCCGGTGCAGGTGCTCAACGACCTGGTGCGCAGCTACATGGTGCCGGGCGGGGGCATGATGCCGCAATTCCTGCAACGCTCCTTCGAGATGCTGCGCGAGAACCAGTCGAAGATGGTCGAGAACATGAACGCCATGAACCCGATGGCGAAGATGCCGGGTTTCGAGGCCATGCAGGCCCAGCAGGAGGCGTTCCTCAAGGCGATGACCGGCGGCATGGCCGGCAACTGGGCCTCGGGGCCCACCTCCGAAAAGGAGGAGGCCGAGGCCGAAGACGATCTCGACGAGATCAAGAAGCAGCTCTCGCAGCTTCAGGACAAGCTCAACAAGATGAAGTGAGCCGGCCGGGCCAGCTGGTCTGCCGGACAGCGGGGCGTTTCGGGTCGCCCGGCAAGGCGGCCCCGTGCACCGGTATGCTCAGGGCGGCCGCTCGGCCCGCGCGGGCGGGTCCGCTCAGGCCGGGATGGCGCGCGCCATCGGCCCCGTGATCTCGGCCATCGCGTCGAGCAGCAGGTCCGCGATCACGTCCAACTCGTCCCGGGTCAGGCGCACCGGCAGGCGCACGTCGCAGGCGCGCATCAGCATGGCCCGGGTGCGCGGCAACTCGGGCAGATCGCCCAGGAACTGCCAGTTCCAGAAGGCGCGCGCGTTGTCGGTGCTCATGCCGAAGATCTGAACCTTGACGCCGCGCGCCGCCGCGGCCTCGGCAAAGGCGCTTGTGTCGGCATCGGTCAGGCCGACCAGGTTGAACTGGATCGAATCGGGGGCGCGTTGCTCGGGGGCGAGCGGGGCGGGCACCTCGATATGGGGCGACTGCTCCAGCCGCGCGGCCACGTAATCGTGGTTCTTCAACCCGTCGCGCACCCGCCGGGCCAGTTCGGGCAATTGCGGCCGGATCACCGCCGCCGAGAGGTTCGACATGCGCAGATTGTAGAGCGGCAGCTTGTTCTGCCAGCGGGCGAAAGCGTTGGCCAGGGCGGGGCTGTTCTCGCCGCGCGGGCCCTTGTGCTTCTGCCAGTTATGCTCGTAGGCGCCCGACATGATGACCGCCCGCGCCACCAGGTCGGCGTCGTCGGTCACCAGGATGCCGCCCTCGCCCGCGTTGATCATCTTGTAGGACTGGAACGAGAAGCAGCCCACGCGCCCGATCGTGCCGATCTTGCGCCCGGCCCAGGTGGTGCCCAGCGAATGCGCCGCATCCTCGATCACCGGAATGCCGCGCGCGTCGCAGAGCGCCATGATCGCGTCCATGTCCGAGGTGTGGCCGCGCATGTGGCTGATGATGACCGCCTGCACGCCGTCGAGCTTTGCGGCGAAATCGTCCATGTCCACGCGGTAGTTCTCGCCCACCTCGCAGAGCACGGGCACGCAGTCGGCATGGACCACCGAGGAGGGCACCGCAGCGAAAGTAAAGCCGGGGATCAGCACCCGCGCGTCGCGCGGCAGGCCCAGCGCCTTGAGCGAGAGAAACAGCGCGGCCGAGCAGGAGGAGACCGCCAGCGCGTATTTGCAGCCCATCATCTCGGCGAACTCGGCCTCCAGCAGCGCCACCGGCGCGTCCTGCGGCGCGGTATAGCGGAACAGGTCGCCCGAGCGCATCAGCGTGTCGATGGCCTCGCGGGCGGCATTGGGGATGGGCTCGGCGTCATGGACGTTGGGCGGCAGGGTCATATTTCATTTTCCTTAACTCGATCTTTGGGAAAGCTAAAACAACCCTGGGATCGGTCCAAGGAAAATCGCCGCGCGTCACGGTTATTTCACATGCGGCCTAGACGCCCAGCCGGTCGCGCAACGCATACCAGGTCATGGCCAGCGCCAGGAGCGGGCTGCGCAGCGCCGCGCCGCCGGGAAAGGCCGGGGCGGGCACCGCGGCCATGGTGTCGAACCCGTCGCTCTCGCCCAGCACGGCCTGCGCCATGAGTTGCCCGGCCTGCGTCGCGTTGCCGACGCCATGGCCCGAATAGCCCGAGGCGGACAGGATGTTCGGCGCCACCCGCGCGAGATAGGGCATCCGTTTCATGGTGATGGCCAACGTTCCGCCCCAGGCATAGTCGATGCGCACATCCGCCAGGTGCGGGAAGACCTGGCGCATCGGTTTGCGCACGGTGGCCTCGATGTCGGGGAAGCGATAGCCATAGCTCTCGCCGCCCCCGAAGAGAAGCCGCCTGTCCCGGCTGAGGCGGAAGTAGTTTACCACGAAGCGGCTGTCGGCCACGCCCACGTCGCGGGTCAGCACGCGGCCGGCATCGTCGCCGAGGGGCTCGGTCGCCACGACGAAATTGTTGATCGGCATGACCCGGGCCGCCACCTTGCCGTTCAGCCCGCCGAGATAGCCGTTGCAGGCCAGGATCACGTGATCGGCGGTCACGGTCCCCTGGGCGGTGCGCAGGCGGGCCGGGCGGCCCTCGCCGATCTCCAGCACCTCGGTCTCCTCATGGATCACCGCGCCCGCCGCCGCCGCTGCCCGCGCGAGCCCCAGCGCGAAGTTCAGCGGGTGCAGATGCGCCGCCCCCATGTCGAGCACGCCGCCTTTGTAGTCGGGCGAGGGACAGAGCGCGTGGAAGGCGTCGGGGTCCATCACCTCCAGCTGGTTATAGCCATAGCGGTCGGCCAGGTGCGCGGCATAATCGTGCAACTCGCGCACCTCGCCCGCGCTCGATCCGCTCCAGGCGATGCCGGGGCGCAGGTCGCAGTCGATGCCATGCTCGGCGATCAGCCGCTTGACCAGCGCCTTGGCCTCCTCGCCCATCTCCCACAACTGGCGCGCCCGGGTATCGCCCAGCAGCTTCTCCAACCCGGTCTGGTCCATCCGCTGACCGCTGCCCAACTGGCCGCCGTTGCGCCCCGAGGCGCCGAAGCCCACGCGATGCGCCTCGAGCAGCACCACCCGCGCTCCCGCCTGCGCCAGGTGCAGCGCCGCCGACAACCCGGTATAGCCGCCGCCCACCACGCAGACATCTGCGCGCGTGTCGCCCTTCAAGGCTGCGAACCGCTCGGTCGGGGTGGCAGTCGCGGCATACCAGCTCGCGGGATACTCCCCCCGCCGGTCATTGGCATGTAACAGGTTCATCTTGCGCTCCAACGGGCGCCGGCCCAGGACCGCGCCCCTGCTTCTTTCTGGTCCCAAATACCCCGGCCCGGCGCCCGCCACCGGGCGCGCCGCCGTTCAGACGTTCAACAGCAGATGCTCGCGCTCCCAGGGCGAAATCACTTGCAGGAACTCCTCGTATTCCGCGCGTTTGACGATGGAGTAGACCCGCGCGAATTCCGGCCCAAGCACCTCGTGCAGGGCGCTGGCCTCCTCGAACATGGTCAGGGCCTCGCCCATCACCTGCGGGATGTCGCCATCGCCGTCATAGGCATCGCCGCGGAACTGCTTGCGCGGGCGGATCTCGTTCATCATGCCGAGATAGCCGCAGGCCAGCGACACCGCGATGCCCAGATAGGGGTTGCAGTCCATCCCCGCCAGCCGGTTCTCGATGCGCCGCGCCTCGGGCCCCGACAGCGGGATGCGGATGCCCGTGGTGCGGTTGTCGCGCCCCCACTCCAGGTTGATGGGCGCCGCATGGTCCTTCACGTAGCGGCGATAGCTGTTCACATAGGGCGCCATCACCGCCAGCCCGGAGGGCAGGTATTCCTGCAACCCGCCGATGAAATGATAGAAGGCGTCCGTCTCGCCCCCCTGCGGCCCCGAGAAGATGTTGCGGCCGGTCTCGGTCTCCACCACCGAGTGGTGGATATGCATGGCGCTGCCCGGCTCGTCCTCGATCGGCTTGGCCATGAAGGTGGCGAAACAGTCGTGCCGCAGTGCCGCCTCGCGGATCAGCCGCTTGAAATAGAACATCTCGTCGGCCAGCTTGACCGGGCTGCCATGGCGCAGGTTGATCTCCAACTGGCCCGCGCCGCCCTCCTGGGTGATGCCGTCGATCTCGAACCCCTGTGCCTCGGCGAAATCGTAGATGTCGTCGATCACCGGGCCGAACTCGTCCACCGCGGTCATGGAATAGGCCTGCCGCGCCGCGGCCGGCCGGCCGGAGCGCCCGGTCATGGGCTCGATCTCCTTGGCCGGGTCGAGGTTGCGCGCGATCAGGAAGAACTCCATCTCGGGCGCCACCACCGGCTCCCAGCCCTGCGCGTGATAGAGATCGACCACCCGCTTGAGCACGTTGCGCGGGCTGAACGGGATCGGGTCACCCTCGCGGTCATAGGCGTCGTGGATCACCTGCAAGGTCCAGTCCCCGGTCCAGGGCGCCGCCGTTGCGGTGCTCATGTCGGGCTTGAGAATCATGTCGCGTTCGATGAACCCGTCCTCGCCCGCCGCTTCGCCCCAATCGCCGGTGATGGTCTGGAAGAAGATGCTGTCGGGCAGGTGGAACGACGCCTGGCGCGCGAATTTCGAGGCCGGGACCGCCTTGCCGCGGGCGATTCCGGGCAGGTCCGAGATCACGCATTCCACCTCGTCGAGGCGCCTCCCCGTGAGATAGTCGCGCGCCGCGTCGGGCAAGGTTTCGGTCCAGTCGGCCATCTCGGCCCCTCTCTTCTTGTGGTCGGAGACTCTCGCCACCCCAGAAGGCCACAGGCCCCGGCGACCCGCAAGCGTGCCACGCGCGATTCACCTGCCCGCGACCCGCCGCTCCGATAATTTGATCAAATTATGGCTATCCCATCCCATCCCGCGAGGCAAGCGCCCTGCGCCCCTGCTTCTTTCGGGTTGGGATGTACCCCGGGGGTCCGGGGGCAGGGCCCCAGCCGTTCGGATTGCTGTGGGACTAGAGGGGATCACACTTTTGAAAACAAGGGTATTCACGCTTTGCTCTTCCGAGGAATTCCTCGGGTCATTGAACAAGCGCTGCGCCCGGCGTTTACGCCGGG
>DOIS01000280.1 GCA_003511785.1 Paracoccaceae bacterium | reverse complement strand
AGGTGATTTTGAACCGGGTGGAGAGCACCCGTTTCCCGAACACCGTCTGCGGCGTGATCCGCCAGGGAACAGGCAAGAAATACCAGTGCCAGTTCATCTATACCTGTGACGGCCGCAAGGAAGTCATTCACGAGAAGAAAGCCTATGAGCGGGTGGCCAAAGTTGCCAAGGCCGCGATCGAGGGGGTCAGCGATCCGCTGACGTCGGGGGCCACGCATTACCACACCAAGGCGGTGCGCCCGTCGTGGTCGCGCGTTTACAAGGAAACTGCGCGCATCGGTGTGCATATCTTCTACCGCCACAACTACCGCACGGCCAGTTCGGAGTAGCGCGCGCCGCGCGCCGTATGGCGAGCCATCGGCTTTCCCGCGGAAAGCCGACCCTCCGCGGGCAGTATTTTCCCACGAGAAGAAGCAGGGGCGCGGCGCCCCACGGCGACGGCTTTCGTCGGTGGCACGGCGCTTTCGCCTCTGCTAGAAGCGGCGGGGCGCGCCCCGGGCGCGTCCGGTAAGTCGTCACGAGGGGCCGTCCCATGAGCACCGAAATCCGCCTGGCCTTTTCCCACCCCTCGGAGCGCGCCGAGGCCACCGCCCTGCACGGGCCGCTCGACCGTATCTCGCTGCGCGATCACATCGTCGAGGCCGAGATCGGCGCCTTCCAGGCCGAGCGCGGCACCACCCAGCGCATCTGTTTCAACGTGGTGGTCGAGGTCTGCCCGCTGGAGGGGCCGATCGACGACGACGTGGACCGAATCCTGTCCTATGACCGGGTGACCGAGGCCATCGCCCACGAGCTGGCGGCCGAGCGGCTGAACCTGCTCGAGACCCTGGCCGAGCGCGTGGCCGAGCGCATTCTGCTCGAGCCGCAGGCGGTGCGCGTCTTCGTGCGCATCGAGAAGCTCGACCGCGGCCCCGGCGCGCTGGGCGTCGAGATCGTGCGCGGGCGTGACCGTGTCCAGCCCGGGCAGGAGGCGCAGGAACGCCCGCACCCCCGCGTGGTCTATCTCTCGAACGCCGCCATCGCCTCGCCCCGGCTGGGCGCCTGGCTGGACCGGCTCACCGCCCAAGGGCGCCCGTTGATCCTCTGCGTCGGCGCCCCCGAGACACCGGCGCCACAGACCGGGCACGCGATGACCCAGCGTCGGATCGACCTGCTGGCGATCGAACAGAACGCCTGGTGCCTTGCCGCGCGCGACGCCCGCTGCGTGGTGGTGGCCACTCGCACCGAGCTGGATTGGGCGATGAGGAACGGCCAGACCTGCGTCTGGGCGCCGTCCAAACTGGTGCTCGACGCGGTGGACGGGCCCTCGGCGCCCCCGTCCGAGGCCGTGGCGCTGGCCGCCTGGTTCGCCGAGACGATGGAGGCGGGCGAGATGATGGTGATCGGAACCGAGGTGCCGCGCGAGGCTTTGGTGCCGCTCAGCGCCGTGTCGGTGGAGACGGGACCTTGAGCCTCACGCCGGTGCCCTTGCCGCCCGGCTTCGGCGGTGGGCTGCCGCTCGCCGGCAGCCGCCACGTGCGCTGGTCCCAGGCGCTGGGTGTGGGCGGGGCAGTCCCGGCCTCTGCACTGAGCGCGGCTGAGCGCGCTCGCCTTTCGGCGCCGCGGCCCGACCTCTGCGGGCTCACGCTTGACCGTCCGCGGATCATGGGCATCCTCAACGTGACCCCCGACAGCTTCTCCGATGGCGGCGCCCACGCTACGCTCGAGGCCGCCGTGGCCCGCGCCGCCGAGATGGCGGGCGAGGCCGACCTGCTCGACATCGGCGGCGAAAGCACCCGCCCGGGCGCCCGCGAAGTGCCCGAGGACGAGGAGATCGCGCGCACCGCCCCGGTGATCCGCGAGATCCGCGCCCGCGGCATCGCCATCCCGATCAGCATCGACACCCGCAAGGCGGCCGTGGCCCGCGCCGCGCTCGAGGCGGGCGCCGACATGGTCAACGACGTGACCGCCCTGCGCTGGGATCCGCGCATGGCCCCGCTGGTGGCCGAGCGCGGCGTGCCGGTCTGCCTGATGCATTCGGTGGCCGACCCCGAGACCATGCAGGCCCACGCCCGTTACGACGACGTGTTGGCCGAAGTCTGCGACCACCTCGCCGCCCGGATCGAGGCGGCCGAGGCCGCCGGCATCGCGCGGCGCAACATTGTGACCGACCCTGGAATCGGCTTCGGCAAGACGCTGGCGCATAACCTGACGCTGCTGCGTGGCCTCGCCCGGTTGCACGACCTGGGCGCGCCGGTCCTGCTGGGCGCCTCTCGCAAGCGCTTCATCGGCACCCTCTCGGACAGCGGTGACGAGATGAGCGGGCGCTTGCCGGGCTCGCTGGCGGTGGCTTTGCACGGCGCGGCCCAGGGGATACAGATCCTGCGCGTGCATGACGTGCGCGAGACGCGACGCGCGCTCAGGGTCTGGCAGGGCCTGGCCGGCGAGGACGGGGAGACGGAAGATGGGGCGTAAGCTCTTTGGAACCGATGGCGTGAGGGGCACGGCCAACATCCACCCGATGACGGCGGACATGGCGCTGCGCATCGGCGCGGCGGTGGGCCGCTATTTCCGGCGCGAGGCCGGCGGCGTGCACCGCGTGGTGATCGGCAAGGACACGCGCCTGTCGGGCTACATGCTGGAAAACGCGCTGACCGCGGGGCTGACCAGCACCGGCATGAAGGTGCTGCTGCTGGGCCCGATCCCGACCCCGGGCGTGGGCTGCTGACCCATTCCATGCGGGCCGATCTGGGCATCATGATTTCGGCCAGCCACAACCCG
>DOIS01000360.1:4140-4460 GCA_003511785.1 Paracoccaceae bacterium | reverse complement strand
GCCCGGCACCATGAAGGCGCGCGCCAGAAGCTCCGCCGCCGCCCGCGCCGCCGCAACCGGACCGCCCTCGATCTCGCCGCGGGCCAGCTCGCCCGCGCCGATCCCGTGACCACCCCCGCGCAGCCCCGCCAGCAGCAGCGCCAGCACGTCGCGCGCGGAAAAACCGCCGCTCTCGAACCGCTCGACCAGCGCCACCAGCGAGTCGCTCTTTAACTCGGCCTCCAGTTCCGCCAGCGCGCCCAGGGTCAGCTTCATCACCCGCCGCTCCCCGTCGATCACCAGCGCCACCTCCCCCGTCCACGGATTGGCCATGCTCAGAG
>DOIS01000360.1:3529-3794 GCA_003511785.1 Paracoccaceae bacterium | reverse complement strand
CCCGTGAAGCTCAGCGCACCCGCGCTGGCCATCGACAGCTCGTAAGTCGCCTCGCCGTCATGGCTGCCCGCATACTCGATCGAGGTGACCTGAAACGGCCCCTCGACGATGCCGAAATCGGGAATGATGACCTGGAAGGCCGGCGTCTCGCCGTCGAAGAACAGCTGCCGCGCCCGCTCGTCGGTGCCCGCGTCCTTGAACACGCCCGAGCCCGAGATCGCGGCGGATTTCACCCCCGCACCCCCCAGCAATTCACGCCAGCCGC
>DOIS01000360.1:0-3232 GCA_003511785.1 Paracoccaceae bacterium | reverse complement strand
GAAATCGCGGCCGATTTCACCCCGGCCCCGCCCAGCAATTCACGCCAGCCGCCCTGGCTCTCCAGGCTGGTGACATCGACGCTCTCGGCGTTGAAGCTCACCCGCGTGGCGCGCAGCCCCGCGATGGTCTCGAACAGACCGCCGCCGGTCATGTCCACCTTGATCAGAAGATCCTTGCCGTTCTGGGCACCCATGGTCTCTCTCCAGTTCAGGTTGCAGAATTGTCCTCGACCCGCGCGCGAAAGCGCAGGTCGATCCGGCGCAGCCGCCCCGCCCGGCCCGACCGCCGCGCCGTGGCGCGCTCGAACCACAGGCCCACCAGCCGGCCCCGGTTGGGCGCGGGCGCCTGGTGCAGCAGCACGTCGCCCACCGCCGCCGCCACCGCCTTGGCCGTGGCGAACCCCGCCGCCTCGCTCACCACCGAAACCGTGAAGCGATGCACCGCCCCCGCGCCCTCGCGGTCGCTGGCGTCGCGCACGGTTTCCGGCCCCAACGTGACATAGGTCTCGGGCAGTTCCCCCGGCGGCGGCGTGTCGAAGATCGCGCCGCCGACCAGCGCGCCCAGCGCCGGGCTTGTCGAAAGGCGGGCGAAGACCGCCGCCTGCAGGCTCTCGGCCAGTGCATAGCTCATGCCGCCACCTCCTCTTCGGCGTCGCAAACCAGGTAGAGGCCCATCGGATCGGCCTCGGCCACCGCGTGGATCGCAAAGACCCGCGCCCCGTCGGTCAGCCGCTGGCCCGGCCTGGGCCGCCGGGGGCTGCCCACCGGCGCCGCGCGCAGGGTGATTTTCCACGGCACCCGGCCCGTCACCGCAGCGCCCGCGCTGCGCAGCCCCCCGGTACGCGGCACCATCTCCGCCCAGACCGTGCCCAATGGGGTCCAATCCTCGGTCCAGCCCCCGGCCCCATCCGGCTGGCGCACCGGCGCTTCCAGAACCAGCGGCCGACTCAGACGCGGCGCGCTCATCGGCCTGCTCCAGGGCTCAGCCGCAGCGCGCGGTAGCGCTGGATCAGGCTGACCACGCCAAAGGGCATGCAGCCCTCGCTCAGCCCGGTCTCGGCGCGGTATTCATAGTAATGCGCGGCCAGCATCAGCACCGCCTGCGCCAGATCGGCCGGCAAGCCGCTCCAGTCCTCGGCCATGCCGGCGCGGAACCCGATCCGCACCGACCCGCCGCGCGGTACCATCGGCAGCAGCGCCCCCACCGGGCACAGCCGCGGCGCGGCCTCGTCCCGCTCAAGCCGCCAGTCCGCCACGGAGCTCTCGCCCCCCTCGGCATCAACCAGCACCACCGCGCTCACCGCCCGCACCGGGGCGGCCGGGAACACCACGCCGCCCCTGTCGCGCCAGGACGACACCGTCCAGGTGAAATCCCGCGCCAGCAGCACCTTGCCCGTGCGCCCCTCGATCGCGGCCAAGGCGGCGCGCAGGAACCCCGCCAGCAACCCGTCCTGAAGCGTGTCCTCCCCGAACCCGGTGCCCAGCCGCAGATGCGCCTTGAAGGGCTCAATCGGCAGGGCCGTCTCGGGCACGGCGGTCTCTTCGATCAACATCATTCTTTCACTCCGCAAATCCCACCCGATCCCGGGCACATCCCCGATCCTCCGCCCGGCGCGGGCGCGCATCCCCCATGCCGCTCGGACGGAGGGAGCTGCTAGACGGCGCGAGGGCGGGAGATCTCCCGGCGCGCGCCCGCGCCCCGGGGCCGGTCACCCGGCCCCGGATCCGGTCCCGCCTCAGGCGGTGCCGAATTTCAGAAGCTTGATCGCGGCGAAATCGCTCACGTCGCCGCCCACGCGCTTGGTGGCATAGAACAGCACATGCGGCTTGGCGCTGAACGGGTCGCGCAGCACGCGCAGGTCGGGCCGCTCGGCGATGGTATAGCCCGCGCCGAAATCGCCGAAGGCGACCGAGAAGCTGTCCGTGGCCGGGTCGGGCATGTCCTCGGCGATCACCACCGGATAGCCCAGAAGCCGCGCGGGCTCGCCCGCCGCCATGCCGTCGGTCCACAGGAACCGCCCGTCCCCGTCCTTGAGCTTGCGCAGCTGGCGCACGGTCTTCGAGTTCATCACGAAGCTCGCCCCCGCGCGATACGGCGCGCCCAGCGCATAGACAAGGTCGATCAGCGCCTCGCCCTGGCCCACGTCGCCAGCCATGCCGGTGGGCACATAGCCGATATTGCCCCAGCTCCAGGACCCGTTCGCCACCGCCGGATGCGCCAGGATGCCCTTGGGCTTGTCCACCCCGTCGCCATTGACGAAGGCCGCGGCCTCGGCGCGGGCGAACTTGTCGGCGATCCGGCCGGCCAGCCAGCCCTCGATATCGAACGCGCTGTCGTCCAGCAGGCGCTGCGACGCCTTGGGCAGGGCCGACAGCTCGTGCAGCGGGATGGTGATCCGGTCGATCTGCGGCGTATCAGACTCGGCCACGGCCCCGGTCTCGGTGGCCCAGCCGGCGCCGACATCCGTGTGGTCGATCAGCACGTCGAACGAGGTCGCCTCGACGCTGACCACCGAGGCCACGGCGCGGATCGAGGCGGTGGCGTTCAGCACCGACTGCACCCGCTCCGAGGTCTGCGGATCGACCAGGTAGCCGCCATCGCCATTGACGGCGGTGGACATCGACTTGCCCTCGAAATCCAGCCCGCGCAGCGCCCCCTCGTCGCCCGAGCGCAGATAGGCGTTGAACGCCTTGAGATGGGGGGCCTCTTCCGAAGCCGCCGCCGCGAGGCGCGGCCGCGCCGCCTGGTGTGATTTGCGATCCAGCATGGTCATACGCTCTTCCGTCTGTTGCAGTCTGGTTTCAATGTCGTCGCGGAACCCCTTGAATTCGGTCACGAAACCGGCCACCGCCGCTTTCACGTCCCGCGCAAGGGGCACCGCCTCTCCGGCCAAGGCCGATGTCTCGGTCTTGCTCATCAACAACCCTCCTTCGGGTGAGGTCTCCGGCGCTACCGGCGCGCCAGGTCCAGCCGCGCGCCCTTCAGGGCCGCCGCCATCTCGCGCAGGGCGGTCTCGACCTCGGGGCGCTCCCCCTTGGCCGCCACCCGCGCACTGGGCAGCATCGGGAAGGTCACCAGCGACACCTCCCACAGCTCCAGTTCCGTCAAGAGCCGCTGGCCCTTGTCATTCTTCGTCGCTTTCACCGCACGGTAGCCAATCGACAGCCCGTCAATCGCCCCCGCGCCGATCAGCGCAATCGCCTCGCGGCCCTTTTGCGTCGCGTCCAGCAG
>DOIS01000318.1 GCA_003511785.1 Paracoccaceae bacterium | reverse complement strand
GGCCGGTGGTCTGTTTCGACACGCCGCCATCGACGTAAAGCAACTCGCGGAAACGCCCGTCGGAGTGCAGGTCGCTGGCCAGGATGCCCCGGTCGGCGGCGCTGCCCGTGCCGTCCTGCGCCTCGAGCAGCAGCGCGCCCGCGCCATCGCCGAAGAGGACGCAGGTGGTGCGGTCCTCCCAGTCGAGGATGCGCGAGAAGGTCTCGGCCCCGATCACCAGCACGCGCCGGGCCTGGCCCGACAGGATCATCCCGTTGGCATTGGCCAGCGCATAGACGAAGCCCGCGCAGACCGCCTGCACGTCGAAGGCAAAGCCGCGGGTCATGCCCAGTTCGGCCTGCACCATGGTGGCGGCCGAGGGGAAGGTGAGATCGGGGGTCGAGGTGGCCAGGATGATCGCGTCCACATCCGCCGCCGTCAGGCGGGCGTCGTCCAGCGCCGCCTGTGCCGCGCGGGTGGCCATCTGCGAGGTGGTCTCGCCCTCGGCCGCGAAATGGCGCCGCTCGATGCCGGTGCGGGCGCGGATCCACTCGTCGGAGGTGTCGAGGGTCTTTTCGAATTCGCTGTTGGGCACCACCCGTTCGGGCAGGTAATGACCCACCCCGATCACCACTGCCCGTTGGCTCATCGTCCCGCCTCTTTCTCGTCGGTCTTTTCCGCCTCGGCCCAGATCGCCGCGCCGGCGTCATCGGTCCCCGTCACGTCGGCGGTATGGGCCACGCGGGCGGCCAGCCGCTCGGTAAAGCCCGACTGCGCCAGCTGGAAGGCCAGTTTCACCGCCGAGGAGACCCCGGTCGCGTCGGCGCTGCCATGGGATTTCACCACCGTGCCGTTCAACCCGAGGAACACGCCGCCATTGACCCGGCGCGGGTCGATGCGCTTTTTCAGCCGTTGCATCGAGGTCAGCGCCAGCACCGAGGCCAGGCGCGACAGCGGCGAGTAGCGGAATGCCTCGCGCAACAGGTCTCCGATCAGGTTGGCGGTGCCCTCGCCGGTCTTGATCGCCACGTTGCCGGTGAACCCGTCGGTCACGATCACGTCGGCCACGTCGCCGGGAATGTCCGATCCCTCGACGAAGCCCACGTAGTCGAATTGCCCCTTGTCGGCGAATTGCGCGATCAGCCCATGCGCCTGTTTCAGCTCGGCCCGGCCCTTGTGCTCCTCGGTGCCGACATTCAGCAGCCCGATGCGGGGGCGCTCGAGGTTCTGGCCGTTGCGGGCATAGGAGGCGCCCATCAGCGCGTATTGCAGCAGGTCGCGCGCGTCGGCGCGCACATCGGCGCCCACGTCGAGCATCACGTTGAACCCCTGCGGGTTGCGCGAAGGCCAGAGCACCGCGATGGCGGGGCGGTCCACGCCCGGCAGCTTGCGCAGGCGCAGCATCGACAGCAGCATCAGCGCGCCGGTGTTGCCACAACTCACGGCGCCGGAGGCCTCGCCCCCGCGCACCGCCTCGAGCGCCGACCACATCGAGGTGTTCTGCCCGTGGCGCATCACGTGGGAGGGCTTGTCCTCCATGCGCACGACCTCGGCGGCGTCGCGTATCTCGACCCGCCCGGCCAGCACCTTGCGCCGGGCGACCAGCGGCTCCAGTTCGGCCGATGGCCCGTGCAGCAGGAAATCGAGGTCCGGGTTGGCCTTGGCCGATTCCGCCAGGCCCGCCACCACGACCGATGGCCCCGCGTCCCCGCCCATCGCATCCACCGAGATGGTGATGCGCCCGGGCGGGACTGCGAGGCTATGATCCGGCGCTGCCGTCATGTAGGGGCCCGCTTGTCCGGGGCTCAGGCCGCGTCGTCTTCCAGGTCGATCTCGTCGGTCATGGCGACGATTTCCTTGCCGTCGTAGTGACCGCAGGCAGGGCAGACGTGATGCGGGCGCTTGAGCTCGCCGCAGTTGCCGCACTCGTTGGGGTTCGCGGCGACCAGCGCATCGTGCGCCCGGCGGTTGTTGCGGCGCGATTTCGATACTTTGTTCTGTTGGACAGCCATGGTCTCAACCTTTGTCTGAAGGGCCGTGCGGGCGATCCCGTGGCCGTGTTGCGTTGTCTCGTGTCTGGCGGCGTGACGCGCGTTTAGGCCGCAGCCTTCCCCGTGTCCAACCGAAATTCCGATGAGCGCGCGAAAATACTGCGAATCCTGCATCGTGCAAGCGGTTTTTTGATCGCGCGCCAACCGGCCTTTGCGGGCCGTCCCTATCCGCCTATCTGTCCTTTTTCAACCGGTCGCGCAAGTCCTTGAGCCCTGCGAAGGGGCGCGCGTCCTCGTCGGTGAGCGGGCGTTTGCCGGGTTCGGTGAACACCGCCTCGCCCAGATCGGCACCGTCGGCGCGCGGGTAGAGCGGCAGGGCCAGGGTCAGCGCCTCGACCATCACCGCGCCCGGGTCGATATGGCTGCCCAGCGGCTCGATCGTGTCGTCCTCGGGCATCTCGACCTCCGTGGCGTCAGGCTCGGGCATTTCGGCGAGATACTGGCGCACCACCGGGCTGTCGACCCGGGTCGTGACCGGTTCGAGCGTGACCACGCAGGGCTGCACCACGGTGGCGCCCAGCTCGCCGGTCAGGCGCCAGTCGCGCCGGCCCTGCGCCTCGATCCGGCCGGTAAAGCGCAGCTTGCGCAACCCCGACAGCCCCAGCTCTGCGGCGATCGCGTCCATGTCGGCGCGCGCGGGCGCGATGTCGAAGGCTGTCGCGGCGCTCTGGGACAGGTCCGCGATGCGGAAGGCGGGGGGAAGGGGCATGGTCGGGCCTTTTCGTTTCTTGAACCAAAGGCGCGCTTTGGTGTAATCCCGCTTAAAAGGCGCGCCGCGCCAAGGCAAGAGGGCAGCCATGAACGCAAAAGTATCCCGATGGACGAGCCGGGGACGCGCGGTCCTGGCCGGCGCGGTGGCGCTGGCGCTGGTGGCCTGCACGCCGGTTTACCGCTACCATGGCTATGTGCCCAGCCAGGAGGAGCTGGCCCAGATCACCCTCGGTCGCGACACCCGCGATTCGGTGATCGAGGCGGTGGGCCCGCCCAGCTCGACCGGGGTGCTCGACGCCTCGGGGCTCTACTACATCTCGACCCGGATGCGCCATTACGGCCCGCGCGAACCGCAGGTGGTCGAACGCGAACTGGTGGCGATCGAGCTAGACGCGCGCGGCGTGGTCCAGGGCATCGAACGCTACAGCCTGGCCGATGGCCGGGTCGTGCCGCTGGAACGCCGCGTGACCAGTTCCAGCGTCTCCGACAAGACCTTCCTGCGCCAGCTTCTGGGCAATCTGGGCCGGATCGACCCGGGCACCCTGCTGGAGTGATCCGGGCCGCGCCGCGGCCCGGCTGTCACGCCGCTGTCACGGCTTGCGTGCGAGAAGGGCGCTGATAAGTTCAGCCGCATGGTTTCGCGTGCCGAAAGGGTGGCCCCGTGACCCAGTCCTGCCTGTTGAGCCGGGGGCGTTATCGCGCCCGCCTGGCCGAGACCGCGGCCGATCTGGCCGCCGCGCGCGCCCTGCGCAGCCGCGCCTTCCGCACCAGCGCGCCCGATGCCGACGCCTTCGACGCGGTCTGCGATCATGTTTTGGTCGAGGACAGCGCGACCGGGGCGCTGGTCGCCACCTTCCGCCTGCTGACGCTCGCCGGTGGCGCGGATGTGGGGCGCAGCTATTCGGCGCAGTTCTACGACCTGTCGGCGCTGGAGCGGTTCGAGGGGCGCATGGTCGAGATGGGCCGGTTCTGCATCGACCCGGACCGGCGCGACCCCGACATCCTGCGCGTGGCCTGGGGGGCGATGACCGCCTTCGTGGACGCGCGCGAGGTCAAGATGCTGTTCGGCTGCTCCTCCTTCGCCGGGACCAAGACGGCGGCCTATCTCGACGCCTTCGCCATGCTGAAGGCCCGCCACCTGGCGCCGCGCCACTGGCTGCCGCGGGTCAAGGCACCGGACGTGTTCCGCTTTGCCGCGCGGCTGCGGCGCCGTCCCGACATGAAGGCGGCGATGGCCCGGATGCCGCCGCTTCTGCGGACCTATCTGCTGATGGGGGGCTGGGTCAGCGATCACGCGGTGGTGGACCGGCAGATGAACACGCTGCACGTCTTTACCGGGCTCGAGATCGGGGCGATCCCGCCGGCGCGGCAGCGGCTGCTGCGCGCGGTGGCCGAGGGCGCGGCGGGTTAGGCGGCCCATGGGGGCGTCATCGACCCCACAGAGGGGGCCGGCGGTTCGCGGAAGGACCGGGGTATTTCCGAACCCGAAAGAAGCCGGGGGCAGGCGCGGCCTTGGGCGCTGCGCGGGCCGTTGACGGCGCGCGCGGGGCGGTTTAGCTCACCGTCATGGCACGTCCCCCCCTTCTTCAGCTTTCCGGGCTGTCGCTGACCTTCGGCGGCGACCCGGTGTTCTCCGATCTCGACCTCGTGGTGCATCCCGGCGACCGGGTGGCGCTGGTGGGGCGCAACGGGTCGGGCAAGTCCACGTTGATGAAGGTGATGGCTGGGCTGGTCGAGCCCGACGCCGGCACCCGCGTGATCCCGCCCGGCGTCTCGGTGGGGTACATGGAGCAGGACCCCGAGATGGCGGGCTTCGCAACGCTGGGCGATTTCGCCGCCGCCACGCTCGAGCCGGGCGAGATGTACCGCGTGGAGCGCGCCGCCGAGGGGCTGAAATTCGACCCCGCCCGCCCCGTGGCCACCGCTTCGGGTGGCGAGCGGCGGCGCGCCGCGCTCGCGCGTCTGATGGCCGAGGCGCCCGAGCTGATGCTGCTGGACGAGCCGACCAACCATCTCGACATCCAGGCGATCGGCTGGCTTGAGGCCGAGCTGAAGGCGACCCGGGCGGCCTATGTGCTGATCTCGCACGACCGCGCGTTTCTACGTGAGCTTACCCGGGCAACTCTCTGGATCGACAGGGGACTCGTCCGGCGGCAGGAGAAGGGTTTCGTCGGCTTCGAGGCGTGGCGCGATGCCGTCTGGGAGGAGGAGGACAGCCAGCGCCACAAGCTCGACCGCAAGATCAAGGCCGAGGCGCGTTGGGCCGTGGAGGGCATCAGCGCCCGGCGCAAGCGCAACCAGGGACGGGTCCGCGCGCTGCAAGACCTGCGCGCCGAGCGCGCCGCCCAGATCAAGCGCCAGGGGGCCGCCGCAATGGCGCTGGAGTCCGGGCCGAAATCCGGGCGCAAGGTGATCGAGGCCGAGGGCCTGGCCAAGGCGTTCGACGGAAAGCCGATCGTTCGGGATTTCTCGCTCACCGTGCAGCGCGGCGATCGGGTGGCGTTCGTTGGCCCCAACGGGGTGGGCAAGACCACGCTGCTCAAGATGTTGCTGGGTGAGGTGGCCCCCGATGCGGGGCGCGTGCGGCTGGGCACCAACCTGGAGGTGGCGGTGTTCGACCAGGCCCGCGCGCAGCTCTCGCCCGATCTGAGCCTGTGGGAGAACCTGACCGGCGACGCGGAGATGCGGGTGTCGGGCAAGGCCGACCAGATCCTGGTGCGCGGACAGCCCAAGCATGTGGTGGGCTATCTCAAGGAGTTCCTGTTCGACGAGACGCAGGCCCGCGCCCCGGTGCAGGCGCTGTCGGGCGGCGAGAAGGCGCGGCTCCTGCTGGCGCGGCTGATGGCGAAACCGTCGAACCTGCTGGTGCTGGACGAGCCCACCAACGATCTGGACGTCGAGACGCTGGACCTGTTGCAGGAGTTGCTCGACGGCTATGACGGCACCGTGCTTCTGGTCAGCCACGATCGCGATTTCCTCGACCGGGTGGCGACGCTCACCGTGGCGATGGAGGGGGACGGGCGCGCGACCGTCTATGCCGGCGGGTGGAGCGACTACCAGGCGCAGAAACGTGAGGTGGCGCCCGAAAAAGTCGAAAAACCAAATCCTTCCAAGGCGAAGTTGAAGCAGGATGCCGGGCCGCGCAGGGCTGCGAGCCCGGGTCTCTCCTTCACCGAGAAGCACCGGCTCGAGGTGCTGCCCGAGGAGATCGCGCGGCTGGAGGCGGAAATCGGCAAGCTGGAGGGGTTGCTGGCCGACCCCGAGCTGTTCACCCGCGAGCCGATCAAGTTCAATAAGGCGACCGAGGCGCTGGTGGCGCGGCAGGAGAAGCTTTTCGAGGCCGAGGAGGAATGGTTGGCCCTTGCCGAGAAGCAAGAGGCGGCCGAGGGGTGAGGTCGCGCTTTAATTCGAAGCAAAAACAGAAGATTAACGGCGGAAGTTGAAGCGGTTCATCCGATTTCGATTTGCGGCGCGTATCCGGCTTTCAGCACCGCGACCAGCGGCGGTGGGGTCAGCAGCGTGACCCGGGTGCCATGAGGGCGCGGACGCGGCGCAAGATAGCCGCCGGGCCGGAATCGGTGCGGCGCATCGCCCAGGACAAGCGCGGGGGCGCCGTCCGTTTCGAGGATGAAGGCCCCGTCGGGCAGGTCGTCCAGCGCCGCGTCATGGCGCCGTTGGCCATAGATGCGTGGCACTGCGCGGGCGGCGTGCAGGTCCCGGTCGAAACTGTCGATCGCGCCCTCGATCCCGGCTGCGGCGCGAAAGGCGTCATAGGCGCCCCGCCGGCATTCGGCACAGGGCCGGTGACCGGCGGCAAACCCCACCGCCTCGTCATGGAAGAACAGCTGCGTATAGCGCCCCGGCGCGTTGAGCGTTGCGCGCCGGCCCTTGAAGGCGGTCAGGCAGAGAACCCAGCGTTTGTGCCGCCAGCGGCGCCGGGTCAGGGCGCCGCCCGCGTCGTGCAGGCAGCCGCGATTGCCCAGGACGCGGCCACGGGCCGGGTCGGCCACGATCTCGCCGGTGGGCAAAACGCGGTTCTGCCGGGGCATCAGCGCATCCGCAGCGCACCGTCGAGGCGGATCACCTCGCCGTTGAGATAGCCCATCTCGACGATGAACCCGGCCAGCCGGCCGTATTCGCGCGGGTCGCCCAGGCGGGCGGGGTTGGGCACGTCGGCGGCCAACTGTTGCTGCACCTCTTCGGGCAGGCCAGCCAGCATCGGCGTCATGAAGATGCCGGGCGCGATGGTCATCACCCGGATCCCCTCGCGCGCCAGATCGCGCGCCATGGGCAGGGTCATGCCGACGATGCCGCCTTTCGAGGAGGAATACCCAACCTGGCCCTTCTGCCCGTCGAAGGCCGCCACAGAGGCGGTGTTGATGATGACGCCGCGCGCACCGTCCGGCTCGGGCTGGTTCTTGGCGATTTCCAGCGCGGCCAGGCGCGCCACGTTGAACGATCCCACCAGGTTGATGTCGATGATCCGGCGATAGTGGTCGAGGCTGTGCGCGCCCTCCTTGTGGATGGTTTTCTCGGCGGTGCCGATGCCGGCACAGTTCACGGCGGCGGTGATCTTGCCCATCTTCTCGACGCCATGCGCCACCGCGGCGGCGACGCTGTCCTCGTCGGTGACATCGGTCTCGGCGAAATGGCCGCCGATCTCCTCGGCCACGGCCTTGCCGCGCGCGGCATCGCGGTCGAGGATGGTGACCTGTGCGCCCTGGGACGCGAAATGCCGCGCCGTGGCTGCGCCCAGCCCCGAGGCGCCCCCGGTGATGATGGCGGCGGTGGTGTCGAGTTTCATGGCGCGTGTCCTCCCGGGTAAATGAACGTATGTTCAGATAGCCCAGACCCGCGGCCCCTGTCCAGCGTCCTGGGTGGGGACCGTGCCGGGACGGGTGAGGCCGGCGAGGCAGACGGGAGAGCAGGCCGCGCCGGGCCGGCCCCTGGATTGGACGGGGTTGCCGGCGGATTTGGAAACGCGATTCGCTTTTTCATGCTCCTATTAACCGCACGGCAAGCTAAGGGCGCGTTAATGGCCGCATGACCCGTGCGAATCGACCTGATCCCAGTGCCAGCGCCCCGGCATCGCGCCCGTCCCGCATCGCCGGCGTGGCGGTTGCCGTGGCACTGGTGCTGATGCCGGGGCTGCTCATCGCGTCGTGGGCCTGGCAGCGCCATGCCGATTCGCCCGGCGCCGTGTTTTCCCCGCCATCGGTCGTGACCACGCATCCCTTGCCGGCGGGCGCGGCGCAGGCCGCGCCGGTATGGCACGAGGCCTCATTGGGCGAGTTGCACCAGGGCGTGCCGCTTCTTTCCGGCCGAGAGCTTGATCGGCGCGGACAGCGCGGCCGCGTCGATCATCATGCCCGCATCGCTCAGCGGCGCATCGTCGAGCCGCGCGCCGTTTTCGGCGATCAGCCGCTTGGCCTCCTTCCCCGACTTCGCCAGGCCGGAACGGACGATGAGTTGCACGACCGAGATCGGCAGATCCTCGGGCGGCAGCGCCAGGGTGGGCAGGTCCTCGCCCACGCCGCCCTTTTCAAACACCTCGCGCGCAGTGGCCTCGGCAGTCCGGGCGGCCTCGGCGCCGTGGCACAGGGTCGTGACCTCGTTGGCCAGCACGATCTTGGCCTCGTTGATCTCCGACCCCGCCAGGGCGGCCAGCCTGTCGCACTCCTCCACGGCCAGCTCGGTGAAGATCTTGAGGAAGCGGCCCACATCGGCGTCGGTGGTGTTGCGCCAGAATTGCCAGAATTCATAGGGCGAAAGCATGTCGGCATTGAGCCAGATCGCGCCGCCCTGGCTCTTGCCCATCTTGCGCCCGTCCGAGGTGGTCAGCAGGGGCGTGGTCAAGCCATAGATTTCCTGTTCCAGCACCCGCCGCGTCAGGTCGATCCCGTTGACGATGTTGCCCCATTGGTCCGATCCGCCCATCTGCAGGATGCAGCCATAGCGGCGGTTCAGCTCGAGGAAATCGTAGGCCTGGAGGATCATGTAGTTGAACTCCAGGAAAGACAGCGACTGTTCACGATCGAGGCGGGATTTCACCGACTCGAAAGACAACATCCGGTTGACCGAGAAATGCCGCCCGATGTCGCGCAGGAATTCGAGGTAATTCAGATCGTCGAGCCACTCGGCGTTGTTGAGCATCAGCGCGTCGGTTTCGCCCTCGCCATAGGAGAGGTACTTGGCGAAGACCTGCTTCATCCCGTCGATATTGGCGTCGATCTGTTCGGGGCCCAGCAGCGGGCGCTCGTCGGCGCGAAAGGACGGGTCGCCTACCTTGGTCGTGCCACCGCCCATCAGGGTGATCGGCTTGTGCCCGGTCTTTTGCAGCCAGCGCAGCACCATGATGTTCATCAGGTGCCCCACATGCAGCGATTTCGCGGTGGCGTCATAGCCGATATAGGCCGTCTGCGGCCCCTTCATCAGCGCCTCGTCCAGCCCCTGGTAATCGGTGCAATCGGCGAGAAAGCCGCGCTCCATCATCACCGCGATGAATTCCGACTTGGGGTGGTAGGTCATGGCTTGCCTCGGCTTTGTGTTGCGGGGCAGTGTATAGGCGGCAGTCGGACGAAGGAAAAGGCCATGAATAAGGCCATGCGGGCAGGGGCGCCGGTGCGGGCGCTGGGGGCGATGTCGGGCACGTCGTTGGACGGTGTCGATGCGGCGGTGGTCGAAACCGATGGCGAGCGGATCCTGGGGTTCGGCCCGACCGGCTATCGCGCCTACAGCACGGAAGAGCGGGCGGTACTGCGCGCCGCGCTGGGGCGCTGGCAGGGGCCGGAGCTGAGCGTCGCGGCGCGCGTGGTGGAAGAGGCCCATATCGCGGCTCTGACTGGATTCGATGCGGTCGATCTGATCGGGTTTCACGGCCAGACCGCCGCGCACGAGCCGCGCGGGCGGGGCACGCTGCAACTGGGCGACGGCTCGGTGCTGGCCGAGGCGCTGGGGCGGCCGGTGGTCTGGGATTTCCGCTCGGACGACGTGGCGATGGGCGGCGAGGGGGCACCGCTTGCGCCGTTCTTCCACTTCGCCTGCGCCAAGTGGATCGGGGCGACCGGGCCGTTGTGTTTCCTCAATCTCGGCGGGGTGGGCAATCTGACCTATGTCGACCCGACCTTCGACCGGCCGGAGGCGCCGGGCGCGCTGCTGGCCTTCGACACCGGCCCGGCCAACGCGCCGGTCAACGACCTGATGCAGGAACGGCAGGGTCTGGAGATGGACGAGGGCGGCCGACTGGCCGCGCGCGGCACGGTCGAAACCGGGGCGCTGGAGCTGTTCCTGGCCGAGCCCTATTTCGCAAGATTGCCGCCCAAGTCATTGGACCGGAACGATTTCGCCGAGATGATTGCGCTGGTCGGCGAATTGTCGGATGCGGATGCGGCAGCCACGCTCCTGGGCATGTGCGCCGCCGGCGTGGTGCAGGGGATGGACCATTGCCCGCACCCGCCCGACCGGGTCCTGGTGACCGGAGGCGGGCGGCACAACCCGGTCCTGATGGAGATGCTGCGCGCCGGGCTGGACTGCCCGGTCGACCCCGTCGAGGCCGTGGGGCTCGATGGCGACATGCTGGAGGCGCAGGCCTTCGCCTATCTTGCCGTGCGTGTGGCGCGGGGGCTGCCGACCTCGGCGCCTGGCACCACGGGGGTGCGCGCCCTGGTGGGCGGCGGCACGCTCAGCCGCCCCCGGATCGAAAAGGCCGGATAGCGCCTCGGGGGCTGGCCCGGTCGGGAGCCCGTGGAGAGCGTCGGGCTGGACAATGCAGGCGGGCGGCGCGGTCGTCGATCTGTCTCGCGGGTCTGCTGCCGAGTCCGATACCGGAAATGACCGGGGCGTGCTCGGGTCGCGGCGGAACATCCATCTTCTCCGGGTCAAGCAGGCTGACCGAAGCTTGAGGGCTGGTCCGGCAAAGACCGTGTCGTGGCCATGGAGCTCGATGGCGGCACGCTGAAGGGAGATGGGTGCTCTGGCTTCGCGGCTGGGATGGCGCGACGACTGCCGAGTTCGACGCCGGACATCACCGGGTGGTTGTCCTGACTGGCTGCGGCAGAGTATGGGCGTGGACTTGGTGGTGGCGCGTTCATGGGGTGGGCCCGATTGCCCGCCATCAGAGTTTCGAGGCTATGGGGCGATGTTCGGCGTCGTCTTTGCACCGGGTCGCGATGCCGTGGACCTGTCCGGGAGTGCAGAAGGGCGGCGCAAGGCGCCCGCTCTGGCGCGTTGCATGGCGGCTCAGCCCGGCGTGACGATCTGGAAGCCGCCGGCCTCGTAGGGGATGATGCAGCTCCCTGGTCCGATGCGCGGCAGCCGCGTCGTGACCTGGCGCGGCGCGGCGTCGGCCACCTGCGGGCTGCACCGCGGCAGAGACACCGGGGCATAGCCGCGGGCGGCCATGCATTGCGCCTCGACCCGGCCGCGCAGCCCGGCATTGACGTCCACGGAATAGACCCCGCCATCCACCCAGTAACCCGGCGCGGTGTAGCATTGCCCCGCGGCGTTGCACCACCTGTTGCCCGGAACATAGACCGGCGGGCGCTGGCGCACCTGGTTGGCCACCGGCGCATCGCGCAGCGCGCGCACCTGGCAGTCGGTGGTGTCGCTGGCCAGTCGGCTGACCGAGCCACCCGGCTTGTAATACATGTCCACCGGCCCCGCGCAGGCGGCGAGGACGAGCGGAAAACAGAGCGTAATCAGGCGGTTCATCCTGCCATTTTGCGACAGATTTCCGGCGGGGACAATTGGTTTGACCGGCGCCGGACCATCTGTCATTCCATGTGACAACATATTGCCAAGGCTCGAGGGCAGGGCACATGAAGGTCATCATCTGCGGCGCGGGCCAGGTCGGCTGGCAGATCGCCCGGCACCTCTCGGGCGAACAGAACGACGTCACCGTGGTGGACAGCAACGCCGACCTGGTGCGCCGCGCGACCGAGACGCTGGACGTCCAGGGCATCGCCGGGTTCGCCTCCTATCCCGACATTCTCGACCGCGCCGGCGCGCGCGATGCCGACATGATCATCGCCGCGACCTATTCGGACGAGGTCAACATGGTCACCTGCCAGGTGGCCCATTCGGTCTTCGGCGTGAACCGCAAGATCGCCCGACTGCGCGCACAATCCTACCTGACCGCGATCTATTCCGATCTCTATCGCCGCGACCATCTGCCCATCGACGTGGTGATCTCGCCCGAGCGCGAGGTCGCCTCGGCCGCGCTGGGCCGGCTGGCCGCGCCCGCAGCCTTCGACAGCGAGAGCTTCATGGGCGGGCGGGCGCAATTGCTCGGCGTGTCGCTGGACGAGGACTGCCCGGTGGTGAGCACGCCGCTGCGCCAGCTCACCGACCTGTTCTCGACGCTGCGGGTGATCGTGGTGGGCGTGCGCCGCGACGGCACGCTTTTCGCGCCCGAGCCGGGCGACCAGCTCTTCGTGGGCGACGAGTGCTATATCTTCTGCCACGCCGACGACGTGCCCCGCGCCATGGAGGTCTTCGGCAAGACCCAGAAGGCGCAGGAACGTGTCGTGGTGGTGGGCGGCGGCAACGTGGGCCTGTCGGTGGCCAAGGCGCTCGAGACCGGCAAGCACCGCATCCGCGCCAAGGTGATCGAACGGCTGCGCTCCCAGGCCGAGATCGCGGCGGAGGCGCTGGAGCGCACCATCGTGCTGCATGGCGACGGGCTGGACGCGGCGCTCCTGCGCGAGGCCGGGATCGCGCGCGCGGACGCCATGCTGGCGGTGACCGACGACGACAAGACCAACATGCTCGCCGCGGTGCGGGCCAAGGCCGAGGGCTGCCCCTATGCCATCGCCCTGATCAACGATCCCACGCTGATCCCGCTGATGGCGCCGCTGGGCATCGACGCCTATATCAACCCGCGCGCCACCACCGTGAGCTCGATCCTGCGCCACATCCGCCACGGCCGGGTGCGCCAGGTCTATTCGGTGGGCGATGCCGAGGCCGAGGTGATCGAGGCCGAGGTGCTCTCGACCTCGCCCATGGCCGGCCAGCGGCTGCGCGACATCGACTTCCCCGAGGGGGCGCTGGTCGGCGCGGTGATGAAGGGCGAGAAGGTGCTGCGCCCGGAAGGCAAGCTGAGAATCGAGGAGAAGGACGTCGTGGTGATCTTCGCCATGGCCGCCGACGTGCCCGAGGTCGAGCGGCTGATGCAGGTCTCGATCGACTTCTTCTGATGGCCCGCGGCGCCCCCAACAAGGTCCGCCCCCCGGGCCCTCCCGCGCTCCGGTCAAAACCGGCGGACCCGCCCGGCATCCTGATGCGGATGCCCCTCTTCCTGCAGATCTGGGGGATCTTCTCGGCTTCGATGTTCGTGCCGGCGGCCTACGCGTTGGTTCGCGACAACCATCCGCATTCGCAGAGCTTCTTCTATTCCGGCCTGCTGGGGCTGGTGATCGTCACGCTGATCGCGCTGGCGCTGGCGGCGCGCCCGCCGCGGTTCGGCGCGGCGGGGCAGTTGCTGGCGCTGCTGGGCACCTTCGCGCTCTTGCCGCTGTTCCTGGCGGTGCCGCTGCATGACGCGCTGCGCACCACCAGCTTCTTCAACGCCTATTTCGACATGGTCAGCGCGATCACCACCACCGGGGCCGATATCTTTGCCGATCCGCGCAGGCTCGAGCCGCCGCTGCACCTGTGGCGGGCGCAGGTGGCCTGGATGGGCGGGCTGGTGATGTGGATCGCCGCCTCGGCGATCCTGGCGCCGATGTCGCTGGGCGGGTTCGAGATCACCGCGCGCGGCCAGCCCGGGCGCGGCGTGGTCGCCCCGCAGCCGGGCGACCGCACCGACCGGCGCCGGCGCCTGTGGATCGTCGCGCGCACGCTGACGCCGATCTATGCGGGGCTGACCGGGGTCGTCTGGGTGCTGCTTCTGGTGGCGGGCGAAACCGGGCTGACCGCGCTGGTTCATGCCATGTCGGTGATGTCCACATCCGGGATCTCGCCGGTGGGTGGCGTGCATCACGGCCAGGCGGGGCTGGGCGGCGAGGTGGTGCTGTTCCTGTTCATGGCCTTCGCGCTCTCGCGGCTGACCTTCTCCAGCGACACGGCGACCTCGGGCCATGGCCGGCTTGACCGCGATCCCGAGTTCCGCATCGGCCTGCTGCTGGTTCTGGGCGTGCCGCTCCTGATGTTCCTTCGGCACTGGTCGGGCGCCTATGACGTGGACGCGGGCGACAACCTGGACCAGGCGCTGCGCGCCTTCTGGGGCAGCATGTTCACGGTGATGTCCTATGTCTCGACCACCGGCTTTCTCAGCACCGAGTGGGACACGGCGCAGCACTGGTCGGGGCTGGGCACGCCGGGGCTGATCCTGATG